>NZ_JAMZGM010000202.1 GCF_024158605.1 Sebaldella sp. S0638
ATTTAGATAATATAAAAGAGCTCGGAGTAAAAAAATGATAAGGAAATTTGACACTAAGAAGGGGGTTCGTTGGGGTTATGTTATTGAATTGGGTAAAGTAAATGGGGAAAGAAAAAGAATGCAAAAAAGGGGATTTATCACAAAAAATCAGCACAAGAAGCTTATTACAGAGCTCAAGCAGAACTTGAGAATGGTGGAATTATAAAAGAAAATAATATAAGCTTGAGTGATTTCCTTGACGAATGGTATAATGACTATGTATTACTTAATTGCAAACATAATACACAGCTAAGCTATTTAGGGGTTATCAGGCATCTTAAAAATGAACTCGGTAAATATAAATTAAAAACTTTAACCCCTTTAATCATTCAAGATTACATAAACAAAAGGTTTAAAAATGGAACTTCAACCGATTCATTAAAAATATTCAAAGCAATTTTTAAATCTGCCCTTAAATATGCGATATTTCCTTGTAAATATATAAATCAAAATCCTTTACTGGATATAACTATCCCAAAAACAACTGGTGAAATAAAAAAAATAGAGACATTAACACCAGAACAATTTGAAATTTTGCTAGGATTCATTAAAAAAAATTTTTATAAACTTGCATTTTTAATTGCTTTTCACACAGGTATGCGTGTTTCAGAAATTTGTGCTTTACTATGGGAAAATATAAATTTTGAAAAAAATACTATTTCAGTTAAATATAATCTTCAATATTATAAAGGAATTTGTAGCCTTACCTCGACTAAAAGTAATTCATCATATCGTGAAATTAGCTTTGGAAATACGCTTAAAGAAATACTGATCGCTGAAAAGGAAAAACAAGTAGAATTAAAAAAAATATATGATGAATATTATTATAAAAATTATGATTTTGTTATATGTAGAGAAAATGGATCCCCTATTCCTGGTATTTATATTTCTAATTTGTGTCAAGATTTAGAAGATAAAGGACTCCCCTTTAAATTTAATTTCCATATGTTAAGACACACTCATGCGACATTATTACTTGAAGCAGGGGCTAATATAATAGATGTATCAAAAAGACTTGGACATAAGAAAATCAGTACAACTCTTAATAGATATTCACATGCTACAAAAAAAATGACTGAAAACACTGTTAACCTCTTTGAAAAAATCTTAAAATAAAAAACGTCGCCATTTTATATTTTAGGCGACAAAAAGGCGACAGAAACAAGATATTATCTATTTCAATTATTTGAAAGTACCATTTTTCATGAATTGACTAGAAATTTTATAGATTATGGATTATAATATAATAAAATATTATAAAATTAGGAGTTTCAATATGGGTAATCAAATAAAAACATTTTTTTTAATGTTTATTCTGATATTAATTTTCATGTTTATAGGTGACTTCATCGGAGGACAGAGCGGTGCAGTCATAGGTCTTGTTCTTGCTGCGGGAATAAATATTTTCAGTTACTGGAACAGCGACAAAATGGTACTTGCTAATTATAATGCACAACCGATTACTGAAAACAATAATCCGAGAGTATACAACATAGTCAGATCCCTTGTAAGAAATGCCGATCTCCCTATGCCTAAAGTCTATCTTATACCTGAAATGCAGCCAAATGCTTTTGCTACAGGAAGAAATCCACAGCATGCAGCTGTTGCTGTTACTGCCGGTCTTTTGGAAACTATGGATGATGCCGAATTAAGCGGAGTTATCGGGCATGAACTCGGACATGTCAAACACAGAGATATTCTTATTAGTACCATTGCAGCGATATTTGCAGGTGCTATTTCTATCATGAGCAGATTTGCCATGTATTCAGGCAGCGGAAGACGTTCCGACAATGACAGAGGGGCAAATCCATTTGCATTTTTGCTTGTTCTGCTGGCTCCGGTTGCTGCTATGATAGTTCAGATGAGTATTTCCAGAAAAAGAGAATTTCTTGCTGATCAATTCGGTGCGGAGGTTTCGGGGAATCCGCTCTATCTGAGAAATGCCTTACAGAAACTGGAAGCTTACGGAAGAAGAGTCCCTATGCAGCATAATAATCCTTCATATTCACATATGTTTATTGTAAATCCTCTTGCTAATGCAGGTGCCGCTTTTGCGAATCTTTTCAGAACGCATCCTTCTACAAGCGAAAGAATAAAAAGACTTGAACAGATGGCAGAGAGATAAACATGACTAATAAAGAGATTATAGAAAAAACAAAAGAATATGTAAAAAATAAGCTTGAAGGCGAAGGTTCGGGGCATGACTGGTGGCATATTCTGAGAGTATATAATAACGCTCTTGATATTGCAGAAAATGAAGGAAATTGTGATATTTTCACAGTGGAACTCGCGGCCTTGCTTCATGATATAGCAGACTGGAAATTTCATAACGGAAATCTTGATAAAGGTTCCGAAATAGCAGATTTCTTTCTGTCAGGACTGAATGTAGATAAGAAAACTATTGAACACGTCGCAGATATTATAAAAAATATCTCTTTCAAAGGTGCCAATGTGGAAAATACTATTACCACAAAAGAAGGCATGATAGTACAAGATGCCGACAGACTTGATGCGATAGGAGCTATGGGTATTGGACGGGCATTTGCTTACGGCGGTTTTATGAAAAGAGAAATGTACAATCCTGATGTACCTTATGAGATACATAACACATTTGAAGAATACAAAAGTAAAAACGGCAGTACAATCAATCATTTCTATGAAAAACTTCTGCTGTTAAAAGACAAGATGAATACGAAAACAGGAAGAGAAAAAGCTGAAAAACGTCATGAATTCATGCTTTCTTTTCTGGATGAATTTTATTCCGAATGGGATGGAAAAATCTAGTTTTTTATAAATTTTTAGAAATGCCGGAAAAAACTGGTTATTCCTGTAAAAATAAATTAATAATCTTAAATAACCCAAAAACTATAGACTAAAAAGCCGCCGGATATTTCCAGAGCGGCTTTTATTTTCACATATCATATAAAAGGAGCTGCATACAGCAGCTCCTTCGCTCATTTGGAGAACTTTTCCTTTTATAATATTATTAGTTTTAAAAGGCTTCTTCAGTGTCTTTGTCAAATAAATGACATTTTTCCATATCAAGTTTGAATATTCCGCTGTCTTTCAGCCGCAGACTATCTTCCTGATTCAGCGT
>NZ_JAMZGM010000203.1 GCF_024158605.1 Sebaldella sp. S0638
AAAAGCTTGGCGAAGACCTATATTCCCTAGAAGTAAATCTAAGTATTGTCGGCGCAAACAGGCTTAACTACCAGGTTCGAAATGTAACTGGGTGTACCTCTGTCGCTATGTTCACCAAGCGGTAATTGTCAATAAAGACAATGAGAAATAAATAGTAGGATAATAATCCATGCAGTAAATCGGTAAAATATTTTTAAAAAGCTTCGTCATATTAGTACTGGTCAGCTAAATATATCACTATACTTACACCTCCAGCCTATCAACCTCCTAGTCTCGAAGGTGACTTAACCATAAAGGTAAGAATACTCATCTTGAAGTGGGCTTCTCACTTAGATGCTTTCAGCGATTATCCCTTCCAAACGTGACTACCCAGCTGTGCCACTGGCGTGACAACTGATTCATCAGAGGTTTGTCCATCCCGGTCCTCTCGTACTAAGGACAGATCTTCTCAATATTCTTGCGCCTGCAGTGGATAGGGACCGAACTGTCTCACGACGTTCTGAACCCAGCTCGCGTGCCTCTTTAATGGGCGAACAGCCCAACCCTTGGGACCTTCTCCAGCCCCAGGATGAGACGAGCCGACATCGAGGTGCCAAACACTTCCGTCGATATGGACTCTTGGGAAGTATCAGCCTGTTATCCCCGGGGTAGCTTTTATCCGTTGAGCGACGGCCCTTCCATTCGGTACCGCCGGATCACTAAGTCCCGCTTTCGCGCCTGCTCGACCCGTCAGTCTCGCAGTCAAGCTCCCTTATGCCTTTGCACTCTCCGGTTGATTTCCATCCAACCTGAGGGAACCTTTGAACGCCTCCGTTACTCTTTAGGAGGCGACCGCCCCAGTCAAACTGCCCACCTAGCACTGTCTCACAGGTTACAAACCCATGATTAGAATTCCGACAATATATGGTTGGTATTCCACCAGTGACTCCATTACAGCTAGCGCCATAACATCACAGTCTCCCAACTATCCTATACACACATTGCCAAAACCCAATGCCAAGCTACAGTAAAGCTCCACGGGGTCTTTCCGTCCTACTGCAGGTAGTCGGTATCTTCACCGCCATTACAACTTCACCAAGTCTCCAGCCAAGACAGCTCCCAAATCATTTCACCATTCGTGCAGGTCGGAACTTACCCGACAAGGAATTTCGCTACCTTAGGACCGTTATAGTTACGGCCGCCGTTCACTGGGGCTTCAATTCGAATCTCTCAATCCTCCTCTTAACCTTCCAGCACTGGGCAGGTGTCAGCCCATATACGTCGCCTTTCAGCTTAGCATAGACCTGTGTTTTTGGTAAACAGTTGCTTGGGACTCTTCACTGCGACCTACTTCTGCTCCGGATGTTTCTTCCTTCACATAACATAGGTACCCCTTCTCCCGAAGTTACGGGGCCATTTTGCAGAGTTCCTTAGCTAGAGTTATCTTGTCGGCCTTATGTTTCTCACACAGTCCACCTGTGTCGGTTTACAGTACGGGCACTATTATTCTAAATAGAAGTTTTTCTCGGCAGCATAGGATTTGTAACTTCGCTTCCTTAGAAGCTCCCTATCAAGTCTCACATTTAATACGGCGGATTTGCCTACCATATCATGCTACTCTCTTCAACATACTATTCCGTCAGTATGCTTACATACCTTTCTGCGTCACTCCATCTCTCAAACAAATAACAGTGGTATAGGAATATTAACCTATTTTCCATTCGCCTACGCTTTTCAGCCTCAACTTAGGTCCCGACTCCCCCAAAGCGGACAAACCTTCCTTTGGAAACCTTGGACTTCCGGCCAGAGGGATTCTCACCCTCTTTCTCGCTACTCATTCCTGCATTCTCACTTCTGATACCTCCAGCATACCTTACAGCACACCTTCATCGGCCTACAGAACGCTCTCCTACCAAACTAACTTACGTTAGTTTCCACAGCTTCGGTTTATGTCTTAGCCCCGTTACATCTTCGGCGCAGACACTCTCGACCAGTGAGCTATTACGCACTCTTTAAAGGTATGGCTGCTTCTAAGCCAACCTCCTGGTTGTTTCTGAATGTCCACCTCCTTCCCCACTTAGACATAATTAGGGACCTTAGCTGGTGGTCTGGGTTGTTTCCCTCTCGTCTGCGGACCTTGTCACCCACAGACTCACTCCTAACAATTAAACTATAGTATTCGCAGTTTGCTTGACTTCAGTAAGCTATACGCCCCCTAGGCCATACAGTGCTCTACCCCCATAGTTCTTTGTTAAGGCTGCACCTAAATGCATTTCGGAGAGAACGAGCTATCTCCTAGTTCGATTGGCTTTTCACCCCTAAACCTATCTCATCTCCCAACATTTCAACGGTGGTGAGTTCGGTCCTCCACTAAGTCTTACCTTAGCTTCAACCTGGACAGGCCTAGATCACTAGGTTTCGCGTCTATAACATGCGACTAACGCCCTCTTAAGACTCGGTTTCCCTTCGGCTCCGCTTCCTTAACCTTGCCACATATCATAACTCGCAGGATGATTAACCAAAATCCACGCAGTCACCCCTTAGGGCTCCTACCGTTTGTAAGCACACGGTTTCAGGTTCTATTTCACTCCCTTACACAGGGTTCTTTTCACCTTTCCCTCACGGTACTCTCCTCTATCGGTCAACAAGAGTATTTAGCCTTACGAGATATGGTCCTCGCTGATTCACACCGAATTCCTCGTGCTCGATGCTACTCGGGATATTTAATATACATACTCAATATTACTCATACAGGACTTTCACCTTCTATGGTTTACCTTCCCAGATACATTCTAATTCTATTTCGTATATATCGACTTCAGAGCTATCCGTCATTAAATTCCCTCTACCCCACACAAGCAACGCTGCTCGCTTATACACTTATGTGGTTTAGGCTCTTCCCTTTTCGCTCGCCGCTACTCAGAGAATCGTTTTTACTTTCTCTTCCTCGGGTTACTTAGATGTTTCAGTTCACCCGCTTACCTCTTTCGTAAATACCCTCCAGGTATTTAGGTTCTCCCATTCGGATACCTCAGGATCATAGCTTCTTTGCAGCTCCCCTAAGATTTTCGCAGCTTATCGCGTCCTTCATCGGCTCTTGTTGCCTAGGCATCCTCCGTGTGCCCTTAGCGCTTTTTTGTTTTCGATACCTCTTT
>NZ_JAMZGM010000204.1 GCF_024158605.1 Sebaldella sp. S0638
GAATATATCCTGGAGATGGAAAATATACGTAAGGAATTTTTAGGGGGCAAGGTAGTAGCAAATGAAGATATTACCTTAAAGGTGAAAAAAGGGGAGATTCACGCAATAGTAGGGGAAAACGGAGCAGGGAAATCCACACTGATGAAAATGCTCAACGGACTGTACGCGCCAACAAGCGGAAAGATTTTTTACAAAGGGGAGGAAATAACTATAGACTCACCTTCTGTAGCTGCAAAAACGGGAATAGGAATGGTCTACCAGCACTTTATGCTGATAGATACTCTTACAGTGGCAGAAAATATGGTGCTTGGTTTTGAACCCAGCACAATGGGGAAGTTCGATAAGAAGAAAGCAAGACAGGATGTAATTGACGTGGCTGATAAATACGGTCTTAATATAAATCCTGATTCAAAAGTAGAAGACCTTTCTGTAGGAATACAGCAGAGAATAGAAATACTAAAGATACTGTTCAAAGGAGCAGAACTTCTGATATTCGACGAGCCTAGTGCCGTACTTACACCACAGGAGGTAAAGGAACTGTACCAGATAATGAGAAATCTGGTAAAAGAGGGGAAAACAATAATATTCATTACACATAAATTACAGGAAGTACTTGACGTTTCAGATAATATAACGGTAATAAGAAAAGGTAAAAACGTAGGAAGTATAAAAACAAGTGAAGCAACAAAAGAGATAATAGCCAATATGATGGTGGGAAGAAAAGTGTTGTTTGAAGTGAACAGACCTGATGTAACATTGGGGAAAGACCTTGTGGAAGTGCTGAACATGAGAGTAAACGGAGATAACGGACTTGAAGCAGTAAAGGGAGTAGACCTGATAATACATGAAGGAGAAGTTCTTGGTATAGCGGGAGTAGAAGGAAACGGACAGACAGAACTGATAGAAGCACTTGCAGGACTGAGAAAAGTAGAAAAAGGAAGTTTCAGAATAGGAGAACAGAATCTGACACATTCATCACCAAAGGAGAGAAGAGTAAGCGGGCTTTCACATATACCTGAGGACAGACATAAGAGGGCGGCAATAGATGACTTCTCAATAGAGGAAAATATGATCCTTGGAGTAGAAGATGATTATTCACACGGGATGATACTGGATTTTGGGAAAATAACGCAGAAAACAAACGAGTATATAAAGAAATATGATATAAGAACACCTGATTCCAAAGTAAAGTTCGGAGGACTGTCAGGAGGAAACCAGCAGAAAGTGGTAGTAGCAAGAGAACTGGAGAAGGAAAACAGATTCATAATAGCTTCACAGCCCACAAGAGGAGTGGATATAGGAGCAATAGAGATGATTCATAATACAATACTGAGTGAAAAGAAGAATAAGAAGGCAATACTGGTAGTATCGGCTGAATTATCAGAAGTAATGAGTCTTAGTGACAAGATAGCAGTAATGTATGAAGGAAAAGTAGTTGGTGTACTGAAAAGAGAGGAAGCAACAACAGAGAAACTGGGAATATTAATGGCAGGAGGTAAAATTGATGAATAAAAAGTATGTGGAAATTTTAACTCCATTACTAGCAGTATTAACAGCCTTAATAATAGGGGGAATAATAATTCAGCTGAATGGTGTAAATGCATTTGAGGCATACGGCCAGTTATTTAAGTCGGCATTTTATCAGGCGAATCCAAAGGCACCGTTTATGAGCGGACTGGCAAAGACGCTTCTGACGGCAACGCCGATGATATTTGTGGGATTATCAGTAATGATAGCCTTTAAGGCAGGATTATTTAATATAGGAGCCCAGGGACAGATGATAATGGGCGGAGTGGCAGCGGCAGTAGTAGGAATTTATGTGAAGAATGCATTTCTTGGAAACTTTGTAACAGCAATGATAGCAGCAGGAATAGCGGGATTTTTATGGGCATCAATATCAGGCTACCTAAAGGCAAAGTTCGGTGTGCATGAGGTAATAAGTACGATAATGTTAAACTATATAGCGATAAATCTTCAGAATTATCTTTTGAACTATCCATTAAAAGACCCGGCATCACAAAATGTACAGACAATGAAGGTACTGGAGCCTGCAAGACTGTTTTTGCTGGCACCGTCAACAAAACAGAAACTGAATTTAGGCTTTATACTGGCAATAGCAGCGGTAATACTGGTATGGTATTTCTTCGGGAAGACAAAACAGGGCTATGAAATGAAAGCAGTGGGACTAAATGCAGGATCAGCAGAGAATGCAGGAATAAAGATAAAGAAGAATATAATCTTTGCAATGGGACTTGCCGGAATACTGGCAGGACTTGGCGGAGCAGAAAGAGTTCTTGGAGGATCGGCACAGTATGCTTATACGGAACTGATAATGGGAGAGTTAGGATTTACGGGAGTAGCAGTATCATTATTGGGGAAAAGTAATCCAATAGGAGTATTTATAGCGGCAATCTTTTATGCCTCATTGGAAATAGGAGGGCAGAGCCTTCAGAGTATGAGAATACCGAAAGAGGTAGTTTATATAATACAGGCATTAATAATAATATTTGTAGCAGGAGAAAATCTGTTTAGATATATGTTATCAAAAAGAGGAGGTAAAAAACAATGATGGAAATATTAGGACAAATCTTGATGTTGGCCCCTCCGATCTTAATAACAGCAGTAGGAGCATGTTTTACGGAAATAACAGGAGTAACAAACTTAGGTTTAGAAGGAATGATGTTATGCGGGGCATTTGCAGGAGCGACAGTATCGTATTATACGGGAAATCCATATATGGGACTAATAGCGGGAATCTTAGCAGGCGGAATAATATCACTGGTACATGCATTTATAAGTATAAACTTACGGGGGAACCAGATAGTTAGTGGTGTGGCGATAAACTTACTTGCAGTGGCACTGACCTCATATCTGATAAAGGTATTATTCAAGGTAGCGGGATCAACACCGGCAGCACCTAAACAGGCAAGTCTGATGTTTGTATTGATACTGATCTACGGACTGGCAATAATATCGAATTATATAATGTACGGAACAGTGCTTGGACTGAGAATGAGAGCAGTGGGAGAACATCCTCTGGCAGCAGATACAGTGGGAATAAATGTATATTTGATAAGATATACAGGAGTAGTAATGTCAGGACTTTATGCAGGGCTTGGAGGAGCATA
>NZ_JAMZGM010000205.1 GCF_024158605.1 Sebaldella sp. S0638
CACCTCTAAATTTAATTGTTTTCAGCATTAGCCCTGAATTTAGCGACAGGATCAAAATCCATTCCTTCAGCTGTGATATCCTCATTATTATCTTCAATAATTTCAGCTTCTTCGTAATCGTTAATAGGAGTAGGATCAAGATTAATATTGGTATTAATTTCTTCTTGTTCATACATACCGCTTAAATCTTCAATAAATGCCTCTCTTAAAGCTTGTGCTTTAGCGACTTTAGTAATCATGGTAACAGGTTTATTAGCCCAGTTAGTATTAGGAGTTCCGTCTTTTTTTCTTCCGATATACTCATCAATATTAACTTCAACAGTAACAGGATTCTCCCAGTCTTTTCGGTAAACAGTACACCATGCTCCAACAACTTCTTCTCTGTCTTTTAAGTAAATAGTCCCTTCTCTCTTTTTTAGTTCTCCAGTTTCATTGATTACAACATATATTCCAACCTTTTTACCATCATAGTTTTTATTTTGAATAGCTCTTTTTTCAAGTGCATCTCTTGCAACAACAGTGGCAGCAGGTTCACTTCCATATTTGATTAAGAAAACCTCTTTAACAAAAGGATTCAGCTGTCTTGCTTTACACATATGCATAAAGTACATGATTTCCTGATCAGTGACATTACCCTGACCATTAACCAGATATTTTTTTACAATAGCCGGACTAAGTTTAACCTCAATATTTCCAACATTAAATTTCATCAATTGATCATTTTTATTATTACTTGTATTTTTAACAACGCCCATATTTATCTCTCCTCTAAATAAAATTTTATATTATTATTTTGACAGTACTTGATAAGACCGTCAGTCACTGATTCAGATAGTTCGTTAACCTGAATAAAAATGTATGCTTGTTTTTTCTCTTTAGTAATAGGGGCAGATGTAGAGTAACTGCCACAGTATGTATTTTTGGTTTCAGACTGTGCTTTTAATTTTACCTCAGTTTCCTTAATTGCTTTTTCTTCTGCCTCTTTGACAGCCCTTTGTTTATCTTCTTCAGCTTTTTTTCTCATTTTATCTTCAGTGTCTATAATGTCTTTTTCTTTTTCAGAAATATATCCAAGGATATGTTCCTGCTTCTCACCAAACATATGGATAATATCCTCAATTTTTATCTTATTTTCAATATTTTTATTTACACCCTTAAGTACTAAGTCAATACTATTATATTTAGAATTTAGGCTGTTTATTTGCTCCTGAATGTCAGACTCAATGGTGTTCATTTTGCAACCTTTGGTTTCCCATTTATCAGAATCCTCAATAAACTGTTCAAGGTCTTTATTGGCAAGAGATTTTACGAGTACTTTTTTAAGTTCCTTAATTTCTTTCCATTTAAGGTCGATTCTTTTCTGGTCAGCCAGTTTTTCTAAATCATGTAAGTGTTTTCTGACAGCTTCCAGTCTATTTACATATGAACTAAGGTCGTCATTATATACTTTAGATTCAGATTCAAGATAACTTTTAAGGTCTTTTCTAAAATTATCAATCTGAGTTTTTGAGTTTGATATATCCTTTCGAAGAGTAGTGATATTTTGAATATCAGAATCCTCATCCAAGATAATATTTTTATATTCTTCAATTTCAAGTGTAGTTTGCTCTAAAAGTTCCCAGTCTAATAAATCAGGGCTAATTTTAGCAGGAGTAATAAGTTCCTTATTAAAAGCAAGAACCAATTGTCCTGTATTTTTATTTTCTTCCATGTTTTCCTCCAATTCCAATAGGATATTCTTTAATATATGGCGGTTCAATGTCATTAGTGACATAAGACCAGAATTCTATTTCTTTTTGTTTAAGTTCCTCTATCCTGTTCATCCATTCATTTTTATATATGGTGTATGTTTTGAGCTGTTTATTAAGGTCAAATGTATCAGAGTTATCCTCAAAACATCTAAATCTGATATCAGCAACTAATACGGCAAAGTCATAGTTAGTAACAAGGAAGTAATGGAGTACCTGATATAGGTAATTTTCCGGAATGGTGTCGTTATTTTCCTCATCCTTCCAAAGCTTTTTGTAGATTGAATATTGGTGAATGGTAGTGGTTTTAATTTCAAGTATACCGATATTACCATTAGGTAGAATAATTTCACCGTCTAAGGAAGCTCTGATAAAATCATATTTAGGATGTACATAGAGCTCTTTAACTTCTTTGATTTGTTTATCAGGATTATCAATGGCATACAGCTGTCTGATAATGGGTTCAAGTTTATGTCCTCTTTCCATAGCGGAATTAGTTTCATTGGGCTTAGTAACTTTACCGGATTTTTCAAGCCATAAATCAACAATATTTTTATTTCCATATTGTTCTATATCCATAAGTAATCCAGCATCACTGCCACCGATTCCCTGTTTTCTTAAATTAAGCCATTCATCATGAGTGGAGTATAGGATTTTCTTAAACATATAAAGTTCTCCTTGCTTTATTAAAAATATTTTTCAGGCTTTTCAGCATATCTAATTATCCATACTTTATTTCTACGCACAAATTCTCTTTCTCTTTCTCTTTCTTTTTTATCTGTACGACGGGATTGAAAAAACTCTACAATCTTCTTTAACATGGTTATATTCCTCCTTATTTAATTCAATATTATATTTTTTACCAAATTTCTTATTTTTAATTTTTCTTTCTATTGTCTTTTTGCTTATAAATTTAAAGTCTATTTTCATATATTCTCCTCCTTGTTATTTATTAAAAAAATTGTTATAATATTTTTGTTAATTCATTCATTAACTAAAAATTTTCTTTGTGAGAGACCTTGAGAGACGGTCTCTTTTTTAGGTATTGACAAAATAAAAATTTTGAATATAATATAGTTACAACTGCTAAGACGCTTAAAATTATATTACTTTGTAAATATTTTGAATGTTTTGTCTGAGAGGCACCCCTATGCCTCTCTTTAAATTGAAGTCTTTAATTTTTCATAATATGTTGATATAATATGTATAAGAAACTTTTTTCTTGCCGGAGAGGTGTAATAGCCTCTCTTTTTTTATGGATTTTCATGATATAAATCAATCATAATCTGGTCTTCATCCGGAAAAGTATCTAAAATATGAGATTCC
>NZ_JAMZGM010000206.1 GCF_024158605.1 Sebaldella sp. S0638
ATAGATAAATCAATATATGAAAAACAAATCTTTTATTATATCAGATTTAATTTACAGACTTTCTTGCACACTCCCATAATCCCTGACTTAACTCTTTTTTTGACATAAAAGCAAGTGTTCACAAACTAACACAAGTTTTTCATCCTGATTAAAAATTTCAACTAACTCTATAACAAACCCCATGTTTTCTTTCTTGGGATGGTCTCTTTTTTCTTTTATAGTTACTGTAACAGTAATTGTATCCCCGATAAAAACAGGTGCTAAAAATCTTAATCTGTCATATCCATAAGAAAATGCAGCTGGATTTATAACATTAGCTGTCATCCCCACGCCTACACTGAATGTTAAAGTTCCATGTGCTATTCTTTGCTTAAAATCAGTTGTTTTACACCATTCTTTATCCATATGATGAGGGAAAAAATCACCTGTCTGCCCGGCATGGATAACTATATCAGTTTCTGTAATAGTTCTTCCGTAAGTTTTTCTGCTGTCACCAATAATGTAATCCTCATAATAAATCGCTTTTTCCATTTTTATTACCTCTTTTCCTTACAAAGATATTTTATGTTATGTTCTCCGATTTTTGGTGAACCCTTTTGGTTTATATATAGTTCCCTGTCTATTTTTATTGGACATCTTGTAGTTTCTATTTCAGTTTCACTGTTAACTTTAATTTTTTGAATCATGCTTAACTGTTTAAATCCTTCAGTTTCAAACAGTTTATCCCAGCTATATACATCTGAGCACCAAATATCTGCTTTTTCTAAAATTTCCAGCCAGTAGGAAGTAGTTTCAGTTTTCAAATGATGCGCAAGAATGGACTTTATTTCATCCCTTTTGGTAGACCATGTTTTTGAATCTGTATACCCTTCCAATTCTTTGCAGGAAATTAACTCTCCCAAATATGTAACAGGAACCATTGCTAAAGCAATATAACCGTCTGATGTCTCATATATCCCGTAAGGTGCCCCTATATAAGCATTTGCATTATTTATACTGCTTCTTTCAGGAAGTTCATTCCCGTCATTAAGAAATGTAGTAAATAATTCAAATTGAATATCCAGAATAGATTCCAATAAACTAACTTCTATCAACGAACCCTCGCCTTTTATTTCCCTTCTTATCAAACTTCCAAGAATTCCCTGAACTAAATGCTGTCCGGCAAACATATCAGCCACTGATAATCCGAAAGGCGTAGGAGGCTGGTTACTGTTGCCGTTTAGATAGCTCAAACCAGACACAGCCTGTACCAATAAATCCTGACCGGCTAGATCTTTCCACGGGCCTTCTTTTCCATATCCGGTAATTTCAGCATAGATGATTTTTGGATTTATTTTTTTGATTCTTTCATAGTCCAGCTTTAGTTTTTGGGAAACACCGGGTCTGAAATTAATAATCATTACATCAGACTTTTCAATTAACGGGATGAGTTTTTGGTATTCGTCATCATTTTTCAAGTCAATAGATATACCATCTTTATTCCTATTAATTGTATGAAAAATAGAACTTTCCCCGTCAATTTTCAAATTTGTTACATATAACTGCCTGCAAATATCACCGTTACCAGTTTTTTCGACTTTAATAACCTCAGCTCCTAAATCAGCCAGTCTTAAAGATGTAGAAGGCCCTGAAAGAAACTGGCTAAAGTCCAAAACTCTTATTCCTTCAAGTGGTTTCATTTTTAACTTCACCTCTTAATTTAAATTCTTTAATAATATTTTCTGTATTTTCACCCAGTTTAGGTGCCCATTTAGAAGATTTTAGTTTTTCACCGTTTATCCTGATCGGACATCTGGATGTGAAAATATCCTGACTGTCTGGTCTTTTGACATTTTGAATAAAATCTAAAATTTTGAATCCTTCTGATTCTAAAAGCTGCTGCCAATTCAGAACATCAGAACACCAGTAATCAGCTTTTTTTAGTATGTCAAGCCAGTATTCAGCGGTGTTTGTTCTGAGTTTAGCACCAATAAGCTGTTTTATTTCATCCCTGCTGTCAAACCAGCTTTCAGGATTACTATATTGTTCCAGCTCAGGAATATCCAGTATCTGCCCCAATTCTAAAACAGACCCCATGGCTAATGCAATATAATCATCAGATGTTTCATAAATACCATAAGGAGCACTTAAATATGCATGTGCATTATTATACACTGATCTTTTGGGGGCTTTTTTTCCGTCATTAAGATATGTTGTAATAACTTCAAACTGCATATCAAGAATAGATTCAAGCAGACTGACCTGAACCAGCCCTCCTTCACCTGTTTTAAATCTTCTGAATAAACAGGCTAGAATTCCTTCTGACAGATGAATTCCTGTGTAAATATCGGTTATACTCAGTGCAAACGGCATTGGAGGCTGGTTACTGTTACCATTTAGCCATGTTAAACCTGACATAGCCTGCAAAAGTAAATCCTGTCCCGGCTTTCTGGCCCACGGGCCTTCTGATCCATATCCCGTAACTGTACCGTATATGATTTTAGGATTAATTTCTCTGACTGCATCATAGCTTAACCCTATTTTATCCATAACTCCGGGTCTAAAGTTTTCAACCAAAATATCTGCCTTGGTAATAAGTTTTTTGACCATCTCAAGATCATCTTTATCTTTAAGATCACAGGTAAAACTTTCTTTATTTCTGTTTATTGTATGAAATAGTAAACTATCGTCATCAATAACCAGATTTTTCAGCTGCATAGCCCGGCTGCCGTCTCCGCCTTTAGGTCTTTCGATCTTAATAACTCTGGCACCTAAGTCAGCTAACCTTAAAGTTGCTGAAGGCCCTGCCAGATATTGACTAAAGTCTAAAATAATAATACCATCTAATAAATTCATATTATTTACTCCTAGATTTTTTATATAAATTATTTATTTTATCTAAAATATCTTTAACATTTCCGCCGTCTCTAATAAAATCCCTAACTATCTCTCCGGCATTATCCTGAAAATACAGATATCCATCATAACGTGGTCTAAGATAAGAATGTAATGGTCAAGCAAAATGGGAACATTAGGATCCAAAGAAATTGAATCTAGCCTGGTAAGGAGTAATAAACCCA
>NZ_JAMZGM010000207.1 GCF_024158605.1 Sebaldella sp. S0638
CATAATAAAGTCCTCCTGTTTTTAGTTTATCATAAAAAGATTTTTTTATTTACAGACTTTTTATCACAGGCTCTAAATGTGTCCACATTATTGACATAAGTACAATTTTTCATTTTAGATTTATCACCTGCTCTGTTATATTTCCATTTATTTCATATTTTACAAATAAAATACTGTTTCTGATCTGAAACTCCAGTGAATCAAGAAACGCCAGATTATCATGTCTCAGAAAGCCTTCCGGTGTCTTGGCGCTGGAAATAAGCATTTTGGGTTTATTGAATTTTATCAGGTAAAATTCTCCTCCGGATTTATAAAGTATAGAATTACCAACAGAGGAAATTATATTTTCATTTATAATAAAAATATTCGAATTTTTTTCTTTATATAAAAAATTTTCCTTATCTCTTTCTTTAATATTTTTCTTTAGAATATCCAGAATATATAGTGTATTTTCACTGTTAACCCTGACTTTATTTTTATAATTCTGGATAATAACAGCTCTTTTCATGAAAGTAAGCAGTAAAAGCATTATTACGGAAAAAATAAATATATTAAGAAGAAATTCCAGCAGCAGGCTTCCTTTATTTTTCATAATCCTCCAAATATGGTACATAATAAATTTCTTTGGTATCAGCGGTAATTTTAAAGATAAACAGTTTTTCAAAATTTCTGTTCAAATAATAATAATCTGTTTTTTGAATATCAATATTTATATGGAAATTTTTCTTTTCATCTGCCGTAGAGCAATTTAAGCGAAAGAAGGAACAAAAATCCTTAAAAGAACTGAAAGCTCTTTTTCCTGTTTTTGTTTCAATATTTTGATATTCTGTATTTTCCAGATACTCAGCCATGTTTTCTAAAAGTACGGATTCATATTCCTTTTTCTCTAAAAGCATATTGGTTTTAAAAATTTTTACATACAGATGTGAAAAAGGCAGAAGAACAACAGTGATGTATAATAGTGCCAGAAGATTTTCCAGTAAAAGGCTTCCTGTCTTGTTATTGTGTTTCATAAGAAAACTCCGCTTATAAATGCGGAAAGGCATATAAAAGGTGCAAAAGCCAGATAACATTTTAAGGTTCTTTTCCTGGAAAAAATAAGGAAAATCGAAAAAATTCCGGCACTTATATAAAGACTTTCATAAAACCAAAGCAGATTCTTTAGTCCTGAATATGAAATAAAACCGCCTACAGCACATATTAATTTTACATCCCCGAAGCCTATGATTTCTTTATGTATAAAATCAGATGCAGAATAAAGTAAAAGTACCGGCAGTCCGTAAGCAGCCATACCAAGAAACCAGCTTTCCGGAGTATCTCGCAGGACAGAGAAAATGAAACCGGAAATTATCAAAATAATATAGAATCTGTCAGGAATAATGTGTGTTTCAATATCAATAAGCGAAGCTGCGATTAATACAGAAAAAACAAATGCTTTATAAAAAAATTCAAGACTCAGTCCGTAGTAAAGATATAGAACCAAAAATAAAGAAGGCATCAGTATTTCCAATATAAAGTATATTTTTCTGATTTTTCCCCCGCAGTTATGACATTTTCCGTTTTGCAGCAAAAATGAAAGTATGGGAATATTACGATACAGGGCTATTTTAGCCATGCAGCTGTCACATCTGGAACCCGGGAAAAGAACACTTTTATTTCTGGGTATTCTGTAGCAGACAACACCTGTAAAGCTTCCGGTTATCACGCCCAAAATTAATGCCGTAATCATTTTGCCTCCAGAGTTTCACCCTTGAAAGACTTGCTGTCATTATCTATTTTGGCGTATATTTCCCCGTCATTCAGAAGAAGTATCCCCTTGATATTGCCAAGTTCAAAACTGGAATCGGTTTTTAGATTAATATTAAGTTTCTCAATGTTTCCATGTTCCTGAAAAATTTTCTGCATATCGTCAGGAATGCTCCCGTTATTTTCAATACTCCATGATAATGAAGAATTATTCAGATCGGATATGGCTCCTAAAACTTTACTTTTATTAGCTTTGTCAAGATATTTATTCACTTGTGGAATAGCAATAGTAGCAATGATTGCAATAATAGCAAGTACAAGGATAACTTCAACCAGTGTAAATCCTTTTTTCATAATAGTTTCCCCCTTTTTAAAATTTTATATGCTTAATGTACAATTTTTTTAATTTTAAGTCAATGTATATATTTTAAATAATTTAATCTTTTTGTGTAAAAAAGGTGATAAAGCCAGAGGCAGAAAGGAAAATTTTAAGTGTTAAAAAGTGTATACACAGCTAAACATGTAAGAAAAAGATGAGTTTTTTTAAAAAAATAAAATGTGAACACTCAGTCATTTTTTTAATTGAAATGTTCATTCTAATATGTTAAAATACCTAATAAACAATAATGTTACATTTATTTGGATAAAAATATCAATAATAAAGCTAAATCAGAATAAGGAATGTTTTCGTGATATGCTGATTTATCCATATTATCGATCATTTATTTTCAATTGCACTTCATGTAGATTTTCATTAAATAATCCTGCTTACAAAATATATATTTATAAATATTGGTAAGGATACTGCAAAACTATTGTGTTATTTTAGTTTTAGTAAAATACTGCCAGAGGTTTTGTATTATTATAAATTAAGATATAAAATTTGAGGAGGTTATCTATGGAAGAACTGATACAGGCGGGAGCTTTATTGGGTGCCGGGACGGCAATGATAGGAGGTATAGGATCAGGAATAGGTCAGGGGTTTGCAACAGGAAAGGCTGTGGAAGCAGTATCAAGACAGCCGGAAGCAAAACAGGACATATTACAGGTATTGTTTATAGGGTGTGCAATAGCAGAATCAACAGGGATATACTCGTTGGTTATAGCATTTCTGCTGATCTTTATGAAAAGTTAGACCAGCTGTAAACAAAAATTTTTATACATGTACAGTATTATAATAAACTGTTCCGAGTTTCTGTTTGTTATGTAGTGTAGTGCTATAGTAAAGTAGGAACACCAAAATCTAAACAATGATATAATAAAAAAAGAAAGAGGTGTTTTGAAA
>NZ_JAMZGM010000208.1 GCF_024158605.1 Sebaldella sp. S0638
TAGATAAATCAATATATGAAAAACAAATCTTTTATTATATCAGATTTAATTTACAGACTTTCTTGCACACTCCCATTCTCCCCCCGAGTATCTCTAACAGGTTTTTATTAGTTAAAGTTCCAGCTCGGAAGCTGCATCTTCATCAAGAATTATTGTAATATCAGGATGTAATCTCAAAAGAGATGAAGGCACATCTTCTGTCACTTCTCCCTCAAGTGCTTTTTTTACTATAGCTGCCTTATGTTTGCCGTTTACCACAAGTATCAGCTTTTTTACCGCGAATACACTCGCAGGCCCCATTGTTACAAATGAGTCAGGAACATATTTTATATCTCCCACTTCACCTACCATCAGCTCTTTTAGTTCTTCAGCTATAGGAGCCATATATGTTTTATTGCCGAATTTCGTCAATTTAGGAAGATTTCCGCAGAAATGTCCATCTCCGCCCATTCCCATTAGTATCGCATCAAGTCCGCCGTCATTTTTTAATATTTCGTCGTATTCTTTATAATTCTCCATTGTAAGCTTATGAATATTTTCCTCTTTTATTCCCGCAGGTGTGAGATAATCATTTCTCAGATTACTTATTGTAACCCCTTCCCTGTCCAGTCCTTTAAAAGGTATCTCATCAAAATTATAATAATGTACATTATCAAAATGTTCTTTTCCTTTTACCTGTCCTATCATTTGTCTGTAAATCTCTTTTGGAGTGCTTCCCGCAGTAATTGAAAGGTTTACTCTTTTATCCTGATACATCAGCCCCATCAAAATATTCACCGCAATACTGCTCATTTCTTCATAAGTTTTTGTTATAATTAATTTCATTTTTTCCCCTTTCTATACTTCTTCACCGTTAGTCTCTATTACTTTTTTATACCAGTGAAATGATTTTTTAGGATATCTTTTCTTCGTTCCCTTTCCTTCATCATCTATATCTACATATATAAAACCGTATCTTTTTGACATTTCTCCTGTTGATGCGCTTACCAGATCAATACAGCCCCAGCTTGTATAGCCCATAAGGTCTACTCCGCTTTCTACGGCTTCTGCCATAGCATCTATATGATCTCTCATATACTGTATTCTGTATTCATCATTTATTTCATTTTTATCATCTAAAACATCATGTGCTCCAAGTCCGTTTTCTACTATAAATAATGGAACCTGATATCTGTCATAAAGCTCATTTAATGCTATTTTCAAACCTGTAGGGTCTATTTCCCATCCCCAGTCACTGGCTTTCAAAAATGGATTCTTTATAGCTGACAGAAGATTACCGTTGGTTTTTTCCATACTTTCAGGATCTGCCGCCCTTACCGCTGACATATAATAGCTGAATCCGATGTAATCTGCCGGATACTCTCTAATCAGCTCCAAATCACCGGCTTTTATATCCAGTTTAATATTTTCTCTCTTAAATACTTTATTTATATAAGAAGGATATTTTCCTCTTACCTGTACATCTGCACAAAAATTATTAAACATTCTGCTCTCTTCCAGATTTGCCCATTGATTAGCAGGATTGCAGTCATATGAATAGCTTGTACCATAAATAATCATACATCCCACTCTCAGATTTTTATCAAGTTCATGTGCTTTTTTCACAGCAAGACTGCTCGCCGTAAACTGATGATGAAGTCCCTGATATACATCCTGTTTCCCTGCTTTAGGATCTTTATTTACAAATCCCTGACTGAATAATGGTATAAAAAAGGCACTGTTTATTTCATTAAATGTCATCCAGTATTTTACTTTTTTATAATATCTTTCCAGTACAGTATCAGCATATTTTTCAAAAAATTCTATTAATTTTCTATTTTTCCATCCGCCGTATTTAACCGCAAGATTCAGCGGCATCTCGTAATGTGAAATTGTCACCACAGGTTCAATGCCGTATTTTAGACATTCATCAAATACATTATCATAAAACTTCAGCCCTTCTTCATTCGGCTCTGCTTCATCACCCTGCGGAAATATTCTTGACCATGCTATAGATAATCTGTAGCATTTAAATCCCATTTCTGCAAATAAGGCTATATCTTCTTTATATGTGTGATAAAAGTCAATTCCGTCATGATTAGGATAAGTATACTTGTCGCTGTGAATTTTAAAATCAAAATCCGGATCTTTTATTATTCCCAGTCTCTTTTTTCCTCCGGGTACGACATCCATAATTGAAAGTCCTTTTCCACCTTGATTATAAGCTCCTTCAAGCTGGTTTGCCGCTGTTGCCCCGCCCCAAAGAAAGTTTTCCGGAAATCTTTTTTGTGAATTTTCCATAAAATGCCTCCTTTTTCTGTATATTTATACTATAAATTATGGTATGCATTCCATGTCAAGAACTTTTTTTATTTTATAAATTCTTCTTTCGATAAAACAATATAATACAGAAAAACTTCTAGTAATTTTTATATATTGTCTAAAAATGTAAAACTATTTTTTTAAACAAACTACTATTATTTTTGAGATATGTCAGTTTCTTATCATCATAATTTATCTTAAAGATTTTTGCGTATTTTCCACAGTCACTTCATCTGAAATAACATCTTATTTTTCAGTTTTTGAATGTGCTTTTCTACTATCAATTAATTTAGCTAAAACTAGCTATTCCCAAATTTATACTTCACTGAAAAATATATCATACATCTATTTTTCAGTATATATAAGTATTCTTAAATGATTTTACAGTAATTTCATCCTCTTATATTTACATAAACTCCTCAATATTCCTCTTATATTTTTTTATAAGTAGAAGCAAACACAGTATTTATAGTATCTATTTGTATTCTACTCTTTATAATAACTTAAATATATAAATAATAAACTCTCCAAAAAAATATTGGAGAGTTTATTTATAATATGTACTTATGTCAATAATGTGGACACATTTATCTTGTCTATTATGAAATTTTTTTCAAATATTCTTTAGGAGATAA
>NZ_JAMZGM010000209.1 GCF_024158605.1 Sebaldella sp. S0638
TAGATAAATCAATATATGAAAAACAAATCTTTTATTATATCAGATTTAATTTACAGACTTTCTTGCACACTCCCTACCATGGGCAAGTTATGTATTCTCAACTCTTGGTCACTATAAAGATATGGACAGGGAGAGTAAGAACTGGGTGTATTCGAATAGAACGAAAACATCACAGGATGCAGAAAGAAGCTCATTAAATAATTATCTGGGAACAACAACCGCAAGACGTGGAACAACAGGCTGGATAACAGATACAGAAGCGTGGAATACGAATATGGGGAAATATGATAATACAGCAGTATTAACAGTAATTCCGGTAATAAAGATACCGCAGGTGATAACACCGCAGGATATAGGAATAGACCTTCCGGAAGTAGAAGAGCCGGAAATACCTGAAGCACCGGAAATATTGTTAATGCCGGTACATGTAGACCCAATAAGCGTGAATGTAGAAGCGCCGGTAATAACGAGTAATGTACCGGTATTGTCAATGAGTTCACCGGCAAGTCTGAATCTCGGAACAGTATCAGTGAATGTAAATGTGGATGTGAAGGATATAACAGGGCCTCAGTTCACAGATTTAGCAGCACCGACACTGGAACTGACACCACCGACGTTAAATGTAGCACCGGTGACACCACCAAGTATAAAGGGAGTAGCACCGGATATAACAACACCTGCTTCACCGCCTGCGCCGAGTTTTACGGCTTTTAACAGAGGAAGAGGAGATTGGTTAGGGGGATTTAGCAGTGTTGCCGGGTTAGTGCCGACTGCCATTAATACATTTAATAGAGATATTAAGGCATGGGAACAGGGAGCACCGCCAAGAGTAATTGATATAAATAATCAGGCTTTTTTCAAAGTAAATGGAGTAATAAGAGGAAACGGGAAAGATTCCAACAGTGTAGTACAGGCAACAACGAGTTCAACAGGTGTAGTCACAAACAGATATGATAATATACAGATAGTAAACGGTGTAACAGGAGGGACACCTAATAATCAATATGGAAGCAGTCCATGGCCCACAGTTGAGGTGAGTCCAGCAGGTTTTCCGGCAATTGCAGCTGGGACATGGGTATCATATGCAGATGAAGATTCACTTACAGGAAGAACATACAATACCACAAGATATCAACAGGCATGGATATTTCAAGGGTCACCTACAGTAGAAGATATGAAGATAAAAGTAGGAGGTTCATCATCATATTCCACGGCAGTATTTGCACAAACTTCATCAATTACAATGAATCGTGTATCGTTGGAACTTGCAGGAAGAAGTATAGTGGGTCAGATGGATATTCGAAGTGCATATAAAGTAAGTCTTACTGATGTAGATATTAATTTAACTGGTGATTCCAATACAATATTTTCTACTTTTTCAATATCTAATCAAGATGGGGGAAATCCAGGTATATCTGATTGGAGAACGAGAAATGATATCGGAGCAGCATTTACAGATGTGGGAGTTAATGCAAATTATCTGGAACTTGGGGGAATGAACCTAAATGCCAGTACAAGTTCAAATGCATTATTCTATATAGCACCTACAAGCAAATACAGATGGGATGGAAATAATTATGGGTATGCGGCTCCAGGAATGTCAAGTCCGGTAGCATATTATACTAATCCTAGAAAGTATAATGTATTTGCACCTATAATTGGAAATGTCGGTCTCGATAATGCAAGTGGGAATATAGATTACATAGGAAGCGGAAATGTTGGAGTATGGACAAATGCCTATATAGCAGACAGAACAAAATGGGAAACAACAGCAGGAAATTCCAGTACACCATATCTAAATGCAGGAACATTAAATCTTCAGGGAGATCAAAATGTGGGTTACTACTTTACCAAGCATACTTCAAGACCAGACTATAACGGAATATTCCAAGGGAATGTGGATGTAGATATAAAGATAGGAACAGACCTTGACGGTAAAGGCGGAAGTACACAGACAGGAACAGGAAATAAATCAGGAAATAATGCTGCGAAAAGTGAAGATAATGTAGGAATGTATGTAGATTCAGGACAAAGAACAGGACTAAACAATACAGTGGGGTCTTCTTCATATCTTGAATATTTCCCAGCTACCCTTGATTTTAAAGTAGATACTGCAACGTATTCAGAAATAATAGGAATCACTAACGGAACACAAATAGGATTTCCGTATCTGTCAGCAGACCCGATAAGAAACCTTGCTTTATCAAATTTCAATGTCGAATTTGGAAAATATTCCAAAAACGGTATAGGAATAGTTGCTAAAAACGGATCAGTAGTAGAAATAGATACAGGAAGCACAATATCCGACAATGCAGGAACAGGGACTAACAGAGCAGAGGGATCGGTTATGTTCTATACAGAAGGTGTATGGTATAATCCAAGATTAGCTATGACTACATCTACTTATGACAGCGAAGCTTACGGAAGAGGAGAGAGCCAGACAGGAAGAAAAAATATAATTGATTTTAATTCTACAATAAATGTAGCTGATGATGTAAATATGGGAAGTAATAAAGCCACAGCTTTTTTTGCTAAAAACGGAGGACAGATAAATGCACAGAATGTAACACTTTCAGGAAGTAATTCAATAGGAGCGTTTGCCTTTGGAGTAAATGATTTAACTTCAACAGTAAAATCTGATAATACGGGAGCAGGAAGTCAGGCAGCAACAACAGTAAATGTAAAATCAATAACAGCAACGCAAACAGGAACAATAGACAGTCTTACAGATAATTCAAACAGTAATATAGGAGCAGCAGCAATAACATTATCAGATGACGGTACTGTCAAAGGAACAGGAACTACTAAGATTACAGTTGATGGGAATGTAACTGTAAACGGAATAGGTGCCTATGGTGTTAGTATGAAAAAGTGGACACAAAAATCTTGATTGTGTAAACTAATTGAGAGAAGGCAGGTGTCCGAAAT
>NZ_JAMZGM010000210.1 GCF_024158605.1 Sebaldella sp. S0638
TGCTGATTTTAATTTATAGTATACATTCTGTAATTCTGATGCATAAACTGTTATTTCTTCATAATTCTTATTTTCCAACTTATTTAAAGACTTAATTCCTGTATTTCTGATAATTGAAGTGGTCCCATTTTTACACCTCCTATCCTTTTATTTCTTTTTTATCCAGTCATATGCTTTTGTTGTAATGTATACTGTTATTATGCTTATTATTATTGTTTTCAACATTTTATTCCTTCCCTGAATGCTGCGGAATTTTAATACTGACATTAGCTTTTATTTTTCAATTTTGTGAAGGAGGATTCCCCATTCTCCTTTTTATTTCTTTAATCAAAAAAATTTTCTGCTCCTCAAGTTTATTTAAAACTTCTTTTGTTTCAGCGTACAATTTACTTTGATAAATTTTCTTCGGTTTCCGTTCTCTTGAATTAACATGATAAATTTTATAATACATAATTCCTTTTTTTATATAAAATTCACTACTTAAAGTTATTGTTACACCCATTATGTCTAGTTCACTCATTAAATATCCTCTTTTTACCATATTAGTTCCTTCCTCTAACTCACATACTCCAGTCTGTTTCTTAAATTTATATAATGCATGAAAGTTTACTTTTCTGTTTTTGATTTTTTTACTATTGTGAATTCGTATCCAAGTATGTTTAAAATCTTATTTATAGGAATATATCTGAAATCATTATCGTTTTTCATACCTTTTAATTTTATTAAAAATCTTTTATAACCTATTTTATTTTCCCTACAAAAATTTATATATGTTCCATAGTTTTCTTCAATTTCATTTTTTATGAAGCGACTAATTGCTTTCGAGTCCATCACTCCTCCTCTTTACGCCTTTAAGGCGTATTTTTATTTCAAATTTTTTTATAATAAAAATATACACTCAAAAGGCGTAAAAGTCAAGAAAATTTTTGATAAAAAAACCCGTAAGTTAACGGGTACTTCTTTTAACCCATATTTATCTATCTGAAAGGGTAGATAAATGAGTTTTATTTATTCAAATATTATATCTTTTAAATTACGTTCTAATTGACTTGTTAATTCACCTATATAATGTATATTTTTGTCATTTTCTTCAATCACTATATCATCATATACCTCAGAATCCAAAGCTATTAGATGAGGTATCTTATTTATAAATTTCAGTTTTCTTACCATATAATTGCCTTTATATCTAAAAGCTACCAACCTCTTATTTAATAAACGCCAATCAACCAATTCCTCAGCTTCAAATAGTAGTTTATCTCCTTCTAAGAAATATGGTTCTAGACCTTTCCCAACAATTTTTACTATTAAACTACCTTTTTTAACGTCAGCTTCTAGCATAAAAACCTCCTCTTGATATTTACTCATATCTATCCTTCCATCTGAGTTAGTATCAAGAGTATAGACTTTATGTTTATAAACTTTTATTTTATCCGTAATATCTATAAAACTTATGTTTTTATTTTCTTTTTTCAATACTTCGGGTAAATCTTCTTCTATGATGTTATTCTTTAATTCTTGAATATCTTTTGTTGTGGCTCCTAAAATACTTATTATTCTTTCTAAAATGTATTCAGGTATTTTTTTTCTCCCCTTTTCCATATCATTTATGAATGAAACTCCAACTTTGAGCCTATCCCCAAGTTCTTTCATTGTAAGGTCATTTTTTTTTCTTAAATCTCTTAATATTTCTCCATTAGTTCTTGCCATTTTTCCTCCTAATTTTCTATATTATAATATATTTTCAAATTTTTTCAAAAAAAAACTTGACTTTTACACTATAAAGGCGTATTATGTTTTTGTAAATAAAAAAATTTATTTATTAATTACGCCATTAAGGTGTATAAAATTATTTTATTAAAAATAAATAGGAGATCCTTCAAAATGCTACCAAAAGAAACCATCATAATTACAACTCTAGAAAAAAGTATTAGAGAATATACAATAATGCGTGAGAAGGCATTAAAAGAAAAAGATTACGACAAAGTCCGTTTATTGAACTGTCTTGAACAAGATGCTTGTATCATACTGAATAAACTGAAATTACCTAATTAGAAAAAACAAGGAGTTAAAAATGAAAGATTACGAATTTTTATATGAATTTGAAAAACATAATCCTGAAATAAAAGAGCAACTTTTAACAGATATGAATAATATGCTTAAAGAAAAAATGCCTAATTTCATAGTTAGTCAACTTAGATTTGCAAAATATGGCATTATTGTGAAATTTGAAAATGGAGATATCGGAACTCAAAGAAAAAAGAATAATGAAATATGTTTTAAATATCATTCTAAAGATGGATTTTTATTAAAAGACCAAGGCAAAATTGAACAATTCGGATATTTCTCTGCCTTACTAGATTATACAAAAAAAATAATTTTTGACTTATACGATGATGAAATAGAAGAATAAAATGGTACACTTTTCAACCGGAAATGAATACTATTATTTTAAAAAAATGGAAAATTTGAAATAAGGAGATGATAACATGGATAACAAAGAAATAAGCAAAGAAGAAAGACTGGAAATTATAAGAGGAATGATTGAGGAATGGCGCAGAACCGGCTTAGATGACTTGTCAATATCTGTTCTAACTCGTGCAACTGTACTTAAAGACGAGAAATTACTGGAACTATTTTCAAGATCAAACCACGTATCATTATATGATGAATGGTGCGACATAACAAATGAAATTGAAGAAATCATGCAAAGTTATAGAGAAATGCTTAACGAAGAATAAACCTGTTATTTTAAAAAAACTGAAAATTTGAAATAAGGAGATGATGAGATGAACTATGAAGAAATCAAAGAACTAATATATAACGCTAAACTGGACTACTCTACCCTAAACATAAAAGACGGCAGAGCAAAGGGATATATCACAGTTATGGTAGATGACGAGGAATTACA
>NZ_JAMZGM010000211.1 GCF_024158605.1 Sebaldella sp. S0638
ATTTCAAAACACCTCTTTCTTTTTTTATTATATCATTGTTTAGATTTTGGTGTTCCTACTTTACTATAGCACTACAAGCGGTGGAAGTGGAATTAAATCAAATCCTGATTTGGAAAAACATTTAAAAGAGAGAGAGATTATTAATCCTAAAACAGGGAAAGTACACAAAAATAAAAAAGGAATTGTGGGTTGTCATAATGAAGTTAATTTTATGAATGAAAAGCCTCTAATAAAATCAACAGGGAAGATATACGATATAAATGGAAATGAAATCCCATGGGTAAAAGAAGTAACATATAGTGTTCCTGAATTAGATCGTGCAGGTAATCCAATTGGAACATATGCTGTAAAAACAAATCCCAAAACAATATATGATCCAAAACTTATATCAGATAAAGAGTATGCTAGACGGGGAATAGAAGCTGCTAATGATGCTTTATCAAATTCACCATCTGGAGTATTGGGGCGTGAATGGACAGGTATAGATGGAAGTGGGGTTAAGTGGAAAGGTAATTATGAAAATGGGGAAATAACAACAATGTTTCCTACTAATTAATCAAGGAGAAGTATATGAATAAAGAAAAAAATTTAAATACAGATAATTGTATGAATAAAGAAATAATTTTAAATACAGATTTGAAAGATGAAAGAGATATAATTATAAAAGATACAATCAATTCTTTTTATAGAAGAAATTTCTTTTTTACTATATTAAAATCTATATCAGAAGGGCATGGTTTTGGAGATGACACCACAAACATAATATATTGGCACGATTTAGATGAATATGATAAACAAGATTATGATAGAAGTTTTGAAAAAATTGGAATGGAACTATCATATTTTGATGACGAAATAGTAATTCCCTATGATGATTTATATTATTATTTAGAAATAGCTTTTAAACGTTATATACAAGATATTCCAGAACAAAAAAAGGAATTAGAAAAATATATGACTGAAATAAAAATAATATTTAATGAATGCAAAAATTCAAAATAATTTAATTTATTTGTTGCGTTAGAAATTTTAGAGTCACAAATAGACTTGACAATTTTTTAGTAAGTGAAGTTGAAATATAAAAAAAGGAATAGAAAATGGATATAATTATTAAAGAAAATATTGAAAATAATTTTACAGATAAAAATGTGAGATGGTATTTATCAGATGGAAGTATTTGGATTGGACTTGAAAAGACATATAAAGAAATAGAGAAAAGAATACCAGAATCGTATGGGAGTTTTATTTGGCTTAATAACGGAGCTGACACATTATTATTTGATAAAATGAATGCATTATTTTCAACAGGACTTTTAAATGTAATAGAACCGATTAATTTAGAGTCTAGTGTTTTTAATAATGATATAGATTGTGTAACAGGGACAATTGAAATTGTTAAAAAAGAATATTGTTATTTAACATTTGAGTCTGAAATTACTTATGATATTAATCAAGATGCATTGATATCTTGTCCAGAAAATAATTTGAGGGATAATTCGATAATAGTTGTCAAATTAACTAACGATTTTAATTTTATAGTAAAAGAAAATAAATTAGTTGGCTGGATATTAAGAAATGCTTCACAACATATTAGGGTTGCTGAAAATAATACAATTGAATATGGACTTGATGTTGAAAATTTGAATTTACTAAGAGCTTGTCTAGTAAAATATATAAAGGGTATAAATAAATTAGATACAGATTTTTTAACTGAAGCACTTGAGGATTTAAGATCATTATATGAAGAGTTAAAACTAAATAATTTAGCGCAAATAAATATGATTAAGGAAAGTATATTAGGGATTTTAGATTTTTATGATTAAAATAAAAATTCAATTTTTAATTATTAGAAAAGGTGAGATAATGAGAGATATATCATTAGTTTTGGAAAAAAGAAAGAAAAAACATATAAATGATGACTTTGGTATAGAAGAATGCTGGAAGCAAATCACTGAAATATTTTCTCAAGATGAAGTTGAGACAATTAATTATTTGAATAATTGTAGTAAAGAAGATTTATACTTTATAAGTGAAGTTTTTGAAGATATTTCAGAAAACTTGAAGAGTAAAAAAATTATCGCATGTTTAAGAAAGCTTGATAAAAAGTACCCTGATTTAAAAATGACTTCTGACATTAATTTAGCAGAGGAGTATATTTAGAATAATGTTGAAATTGATATTTAAGGAGCTGTATTAGAAATTGTATAGCTCTTTTTCCATTCGTGGGTTCTTGGGATTCAAATGAAAAAATGCAAAAGCAATGTAACCAATTAGGGAATAAATGTGGAAGAATTGCTATAATTTATAATGGAGGAGATAAATGGTAAATAAAGTTGAAATAGAAAATTTAATAAAGAAAAGGTTAGAGCTGCATCAAGATGATCCAAGAATAAGTCTTGTGTGGAAAGAACTCACAAAAGTATTATCTGTTAGTGAGGAAGATACAATAATATATTTCAAAACTTGTCCTCCAGAGCAATTATACTGGATAAGCGAGGTTTTTGAAGATGTTTCAGAAAATTTGAAGAGTACAAAGTTTATAAAATGTATAAGAAAATTAGGTGAACAATATAAGTCTTTGAATCTATCGCTTGATATTGAATATGCTGAAAAGTCACTAGAAAAATGAAAAAATATAATTTCATAATTATAACATAATAAAATTACAAAGTAAGTATCGAAATAACTTGTTAATTATAATTTTAAATATTAAATTGGGAGGGTAAAATGAAACACATGAATATGAAACTAATTTGTGCAGTTTTGTTAGGAATAATACTAAAAGCAATAAGCTTTTATAAATACAGAGAGAGCCTGTGATAAAAAGTCTGTAAATAAAAAAATCTTTTTATGATAAACTAAAAACAGGAGGACTTTATTATGAA
>NZ_JAMZGM010000212.1 GCF_024158605.1 Sebaldella sp. S0638
CTTATTTCTTTGTCACCTGTAATTGACTTTTCCTATTGACAATTTCCATAGATTTGGTATAATAATAGTGAAAACAATGCTAATTAGTAAATCGTGAGAAAAGCTGGATATTATTATCTGGCTTTTTTATTTTTCATTTGATATAATATTTTGTGGCTGTCACGAGCCAACTATATTAGCATTGGAGGAATGACATGTTGCGAATTGCAATGATAATCATTCTATTTTTGATTATCACTAGAATTGTACTTTAGGTTCATTCCTCGCCCCATTGGGGCTTTTTTTATTTGTCTACTATTATTTTGTAATTATTTTATTCGTCTAACTTGACTATTTTTATATCATACCCAATTGCCTTTAATGTGTTTCTGACTGTTGAGTATTGTACATCTTTCCCTCTTTCTAAAACACGTGAAAGTGTCGTCTTATATGTTCTATAGTCAATTCCTTTTTCTCTGCAAAAATCTTTTTGAAATTTATATTTTTTATCTATCTCTTTATCAATGAGTTCATAAATTTTTTTTAAAGTCATCTCTCCTCCTCTTGTCAACTTAAAGTTGACGAAAAACTTAAAAAAATTTCTTTTATTTAAATATACAACAATTAGTTTACTATGTCAACATTTTTTTACAAAAAAAAGCACCCCAGTGCTTTCGCCTTTTCCCTATGAAATTTTTAAAACTTCATTCCGCGTGCGTTACTACGCTCTAAAAATTCAGACAATTGACCTAAATACTCTATTTTCTCATTTTTTATATCTATATCCGGATAAACCTCGTTATTAAATGCTACTAAAAATGGAACTGCTTCTTTAAAAATCAATTTTCTAATTACTATTTCACCTTTCATCTTTACTGCTACCAAACATCTATTAAGCGATTCCCAATTTTGAAATTTTTCTGGATAAAACACTAATAAATCTCCAGAATAAAAAAATGGTTCTGCTTTTTCACCTGATACATTAATAAAGATACTTTTTTCTGGGAATTGTTTATCTGACACAAAGACTACCTCCTTAGAATTAGTAAGGCAAACCCTCCCGTCTAACGAAGTGTCGTAATCATATACTTGTAATCTCATTCTTTTTATATTGTTTCCCCAAAAATCTGATGGTATTTTATCTTTATAATAAATGTTTAATAACTTTTCCCTATATTTGGGCAGAGCATTAACTAATTTTTTCAAAAATTTTTCAGTTACATTTCTCTCTTCTTTCTCAATCATATGCACAAAATTCTTAGATACGTCCAGTTTATCTGCTAATTCTTGGAGTGTGTATCCTTCGTTTACTCTTATTTCTTTCACATATTCATTAATTTTATTTTCCATATTATTTCTCCTTCTTTATCTGAATTATAGAATAAATTATAGAAAAAATCAAAAAATTGTTGACAGAGTAAACTAATTGTTGTATAATATTTTTGAGGATAAAAAATTTTACTCCTTTCGTCAACTTTGTGTTGACAGAAAAAAACTACTAAATTATGAATAAACTAACCGAAAGGAGCCTACCATGACGCTAGAAACCCTAACAACTCAACTAAACCAATTAAACACTAGATTTGACGAAATAAACACAATGAACGCTCTCACTCCTGAGGAGCAATGGAGAAAAGGAATGATGTTACAGCAGATTGGTAGAGAGCTTAAGAAGTTGAGAAAGAAATTAATATAGATGAAATGAGAGAATATACAGAGTAGTAGTAAAAAAATAATTAGGTAGGAAAAAGCTTTAAACCCTAGTAAATAAAGGATTATTCGAGAATTCAAATAAAGAATTTCCTACTAAAATTTAGATTAAACTAATATAAGGAGATAGAGAGATGAGAAAAAAATTAGAAATTAAACTAGAAATTCAAGAAACACCTGAAAGATGTGTCGAGTTAATGAACAAGGCTTTTGAAGTATTAGAATATGAATACCCTATACATGGTTTTTTCACCAAAAGAGAAGACGGCATACATATATTTATAGATACGAACAATATTAAAAATGAAAAAACCGACGTAACTATATTAAAAATGTACACAGAAAACAATTCTGTATATATTGATACTGAATTTTACGACAAAGAGATATACAAAAAATACAATGCATCTGTTATAGCGGGGATATTATGTGACAAATTCGGAAGATTTTACGAATTGTCGAAAAAGGAAGAACAAAACTAGAAGGAGATGAGAATATGGATAACAAAGAAATAAGCGAAGAAAAAAGACTGGAAATTATAAGAGAAATGATTGTCACATGGGAAAACGAGGGAACAGACAGTATAGAAGACACCCTAGAAAGTGCATTAAAAATCAAAGACAACGAACTTGTAGAATTCGTTGAAAAAGCTATGAGCTTTCTTTCAGAACTTGAATCGGTAAAAGATGAAATCGACGACATTATGTGGGCTTATATGGAAATGCTTGATGAATAATAAAAAGCCCACCGAAGTGGGCGGAAAGATTTTAAACACAAAAAATGTTATTAATATTACTTTATACCACAAAAATAGAAAAAGTCAATAAGGAGATGGATAAATGACACCAGAAGATATCAAAGAACTAATATACAATGCAGACTTAGACTACTCTACCCTTAACATAAAAGACGGCAGAGCAAAAGGATATATAACAGTTATGGTAAATGAGGAAGAATTGAAAGAACTTTCAGATACTCCATATTTCTACTTAGACAGTTACGAAATAGACAAAGAAAAATATTATAAGGAATCTATTGGTGTCATATTAGCTAGTGGAGATGAAAATTTGATATTTAATGATGTAGAGTTCCAATTCAAATTAAAGAATAGAAAGGAAGTGGCTTAAATGGAAATATTTGTATTAGTTGATTCT
>NZ_JAMZGM010000213.1 GCF_024158605.1 Sebaldella sp. S0638
TTTTTAGCTACAGTTCCTCCTGCATCGGCACATTTAGTATCAGCAAGTATTGTTTTAGACGGATAAAGAGCTCTAAGGCATCTTACTGCCTCCATTCCTTCTGCGAGACATAGTATAGTCCCCGCTTCTATAACATCAACCTCATTCCCCACCTGTGAAATAGATCTTATAGCGTCGCTTAATGTATTATTATCGAGGGCTATCTGTAATAATGGTCTTGCCATATTTTCCTCCCGTTATTTTATTTAAGATATTTTGATAAATTGAAACTTTTATATTATAAATTTTCAGAATAATTTATCTGTCGAATATCCAAAACCTCATTTGCCTTTTTTATATTCATTCTCTTCATAACCAATAAAATCCCCCCTTTTTAAAAACGTTGTATTTATTTCAAAAGTTCTATGATTTCATCAGTACTTTCTGCACTTCTGATTTTTTCAAATGCCGCTTCGTCATCAAAAAGCATTACTATCTGCGGAATTGCTTCCTCATTATGTATATCCGAACTTGTTGCTGCCAGACCTATTAATATGTCCACTTCCTGACCGTCAGGAAAGACAACGGGCTTTTCCAGTGTAACAAAGCTGAAACTGTCTTTTATTACTCCGCTTTCCGGTCTGTCATGCGGCATTGCCAGTCCCGGAGCCAGAATATAAAACGGCCCCAGTTCATTTGTCTTTTTTATAATTGCGTCCAGATATCTTTGTTCTACCGCTCCTGCATCTACCAGCGGTTTTATACATTTATTTACTGCCTCTTCCCATGTTTCGGCTTTTTGTTTTAATAGTATAGAATTATTTTCTATTAAAGATTCCAATAATGTCATATCTACTCTCCTTTACTCCTAAGCAATTCCTGCTTCTTTAAGCTTTTCTTCCAGCTCTTTTTCATCAAGAAGATTTAAAAGTCCTATAATTTTTGCTTTTGTTGCGTCTAATTCTTTTGCTATATGAACAGATGCCAGTATCAAATCATAGCTTCCTATTGCCGACTTAGCTTCTCCCATACTGCATGAATCCACCTGTGCGGGAATATTTAATCTTTTAAGAACATTTCCCACTTTCATTTTCATGATCATGCTTGTCCCCATTCCATTGCCGCACACTGCTAAAACTTTCATCATATATAATCAACTCTTTTCTCAAATTTTATTATTCTAAATTTTCGTTATAACTTTCCGGAGTACTTGCTCTTTTATACTGAATCCATGGTATAGCAAGCATAGACGCTATTACAATTATGTAACCTATCAGATGGAGTTTGTTTATTACCAGACCCTGAATTACCCATACCGTACTCTGGTCAATATTTCCATGCCATCCGCCGAATCCGCTGAGACCGAATATTATAATTGCCAGTGCCCCGCCCAGAACCTGAAGTATTCCTGATGCAAAAGATAATATCGCTGCTGCTCTTGCTCCTCCGCGTTTATCTGCGAAAACTGCAATTGTAGCATTATCGAAGAATACCGGAACGAATCCTGTTATTATTAATATAGGAGATTTGAATATAAGTAATCCTGCTATAGCCAGAAACTGACCAAGAGCACCGCACACAAACCCGAACAATACAGCATTTGGAGAACCAAAACCATACACTGCCGCACAGTCTACCGCTGGTAAAACACCCGGCAGTATTCTGCTTGAAATCCCTTGGAATGATGCTGTTAATTCTGCTACGAACATACGTACCCCCATCATTAACACTGCAAGATATACTGAGAACATTAATGATTTTGAAATTATGTAAGTCGGGAATGCTATATTAGCTGCAAATGTTTTGTCTATTTCTCTTAAATAAGGCTCTCCGAGTATTATCATAATCGCACCGAAGAATACAAGCATCAATGTTCCTGTTGCCACTATATTGTCATGAAATATAGAAAGCCAGTTAGGAAGATTTATATCATCAAGTCTCTTTTTAGGATTTCCTATTTTAGCTGCCACTTTATCTGCAAACCATACTGCGAACATCTGTTGATGCCCTATTGCAAATCCTGCATTATCAGTCAGTCTTTGTGTAGCTCCCACAGTAAGATTCGATGCTACTGCCCAGTATACTCCTACGAATATACCTATTAATACTGCTCCTATTCCATTTCTGTACTGCGGAAAAGCGAAGAATATCATCCATGTAGCCGTTGTTGCCTGCTGAACCATTATATGTCCTGTTATAAATAATGTACGTATTTTCGTTACCGGTCTGAATAATACAAGTACTATATTCAATACGAAACCTATAAGAAGAGATATCATGGTCCACGAACTCGTAAGTCCTATTGACTCAAGTGCTGTATTTACCGCATTTAATCCAAAATAAGGATCTATTACTGCCGCATTAAGACCAAATCTTCCGTTCAGTCCTGCAAGAATAGGTCTGAATGTACTTACAAGACCTCCTGCTCCTACGTTTAGGATCATATATCCTACAGTTCCTTTTATGAAACCTGCAAATGCCTCATAAATAGGCTTTTTCAAAAGCAAATATCCGATGAAAACTATAATACCAATAAAAAACTCTGGTTTTCCAAGTATGTTATCCACAAAGATTTGCCATATTAATTCTAAATATCCCATATTTTTCCACCTCATAATTTTTTTATTAAATTTTTATAATCTCTATTTTTATACTTCATCATTTTAAGCAGAAAATTTTGTTCTTACAGCATAGACTTGAAAGGTAAATCAGGCTCTATTGTAAAACAGTCCTCAAATCCTCTCTCAAAGTGAAACTCCA
>NZ_JAMZGM010000214.1 GCF_024158605.1 Sebaldella sp. S0638
GAGTTTGATATGTCTTTTCGAAGTAATGATGTTGATTCAAGGTCAAAGTCATCATTGTAAATAATATTTTTATATTCCTCAATCTCAAGTGTATTTTGTTCTAAAAGTTCCCAGTCTAATAATTTGGGGCTGATTTTAGCAGGAGTAATAAGTTCTTTATTAAAGGCAAGAACTGGTTGTCCTGTATTTTTATTTTCTTCCATATTTTCCTCCAATTCCAATGTGATATTCTTTAATGTATGGTGGTTCAATGTCATTGGTAACGTACGACCAGAATTCAATTTCTTTTTGTTTGAGTTCTTCTATTCTGTTTATCCAGTCATTTTTATATATAGTGTATGTTTTAAGTTGTTTATTTAGATCAAATGTATCAGAATTATCCTCAAAACATCTAAATCTGATATCGGCAACTAACACCGCAAAGTCATAATCAGTAACAAGGAAGTAATGGAGTACCTGATATAGATAATTTTCCGGAATAGTGTCGTTATTCTCGTCATCTTTCCAGAGTTCTTTATAAATTGAATACTGGTGAATGGTAGTAGTTTTAATTTCAAGTATACCGATATTACCGTTAGGTAGAATAATTTCACCGTCTAAAGAAGCTCTGATAAAATCATATTTAGGATGCACATACAGCTCTTTAACTTCTCTAATTTCCTTATCTGGATTATCAATGGCATATAGCTGTCTAATGAAAGGTTCGAGTTTATGTCCTCTTTCCATAGCAGGGTTAGTTTCATTAGGTTTATTGATTTTACCGGATTTTTCAAGCCATAAATCAACAATATTTTTATTTCCATATTGTTCTATATCCATAAGTAATCCAGCATCACTGCCACCGATTCCCTGTTTTCTTAAATTAAGCCATTCATCATGAGTGGAGTATAGGATTTTCTTAAACATATAAAGTTCTCCTTGCTTTATTAAAAATATTTTTCAGGCTTTTCAGCATATCTAATTATCCATACTTTATTTCTACGCACAAATTCTCTTTCTCTTTCTTTTTTATCTGTACGACGGGATTGAAAAAACTCTACAATCTTCTTTAACATGGTTATATCCCTCCTTATTTAATTCAATATTATATTTTTTACCAAATTTCTTATTTTTAATTTTTCTCTCTATTATCTTTTTGCTTATAAATTTAAAGTTTATTTTCATATATTTTCCTCCTTGTTATTTATATTTATTTGAATTTAATCATTGAAATATGGTATATTATTTCCAAAGGCTAAGTCCTTTTATAAATCTTGTTCACAGCTCAGCATTATGTTGGGCTGTTTGATTAAATTAATTGTTTTGCAGTCCTGTTTGTTTTTTGGACCAAACCTTACAAACAGGGTTGTTAATTTAAGGGAGTGTATATTTTATGAAGGAATTATCTGATATTGAAATACAACAAGCTTTCGAGCTATCAAAACAGTATCCACCAGAGCGTATTGAGCAAGAAAGAGCGATTGTAAAGGCTCAGACAGAATTTGAAGCTTTAAGTAAAAAAGTCATTGGAGAAAGCACAGCCGATTCATTAGAAGCAACACGAGCAATGTTGGAAGCTAATAGAGAGCCATTAAAAATCATGCAAGGTATTGAAAATGCCGTTTATCAACATAAAGAATCGACAGACAAAGCCATAGGGATTCATGAAGAACAACTTGATCAGCTAAAAACGGCAAATCAATCTTTAAATGCTCAAGTGTCTAAATTATCTGACACAGTGAAAGTCCTTGAGAAACAATTGCAAGAATCTGAAAAACAAACTTTCGAGCTTATAGATGCAAACGAGTTATTGAAAAAACAAATCAACGATGCAGAAGTCGAGATAGAAAAACAAAAAGAAACAAATCGCATACTTAAAAGAAATCAGAAAATTTTGTTTTACATTGCCATAGTATCTTTTGGAATCAATATTATCACGACAATATCTAACCCAAATATCCATGATTTTTTTAGAAAATTTTTTGAATAAAAGTCTTGATGTATAACAAAATTTTTAATATGGTTTCGAGGTTTATAACTAAAGAATTCGCAACAACGACCCATATGATTTTCTCTTGAAAAGATACGGTTTTTTTAAGTTCCTCAAACTCTTCTTTGTTTACCATAATTCCACCTACTTTCTATTGATCGTTTAACCGTACTGTCTGTTTTTCGAACCAAACCTCACAGACAGTACAGTCAAATAATTAATCCTTGAACCGTGCTGTCTGTTTTTCGAAATACCATCCTCACAGACGGCACAGTTGAGGGATTTTTTTATGGATTTTCATGATATAAATCAATCATAATCTGCTCGTCATCTGGGAAAGTATCCAAAATATGAGATTCAAGTATCCGAATGTCTTTATTTTCTTTTTTGAGTATACTGTGTAGATGTCTGTAGTTATTGGCATAAATTCCAGTAATGATATGTTCATCATGGGTAGCATAAACGACATAGAATAAATTCATAAAAATCAATTCTCCGTTTCTTTTTGAAATATATCTGTTTTGTCTTTTTCAGGAAAATAATTAACTTTATGATTTTTGTATCTGATTCTTTTGACAATACCTCCGAACCTTTCAGCAAAATATTCAGCAGTTTTTCTATCAGGTAAATTAGCAATGGTAACACTTCCAATAATAACTCTAAACATAATGATTCCTCCTTAATATATAGTTACCGGAGTATATAACTTCAATTTTTTAGGAGTGTTGATTTTGTTATATACTCAGGCAA
>NZ_JAMZGM010000215.1 GCF_024158605.1 Sebaldella sp. S0638
TTTAGCCTTCTCAACTGCAAGCAGTCCCCCCGCATAATATTTAATTTTATTAAAATAAAAAAGGTGCCTCAAAAATACAGAAAGCACTTAATCAAAAAATTATAGTTTTGTAACTGCTTCCCTACTCCAGTATTAACTGACAGGTTCTATGGGTCAGGTTTCCTTCTCAACTGCAAGCAGTCCCCCCGCATATAATAACCAGTGTAGCACTTGAGTGTTCATTCGTCAACTTTAATTTAAGTTAACTTCTGTATTTCTCTTTTTCTTTTAGATAATTTCTAATAATTCTCTATTTTATCCATTTGATTCTAATATACTTTTCTCACATTTCATTTTATGAAATCCTGTGTTGAATTTATTCTACGAAATTTTCAACCCTTCTTACTTTTTAATCCATTTTCATATTTTCAGAATAATTCTCTTACTGTATAAAAAGAAAAATACAGAAAAAATAAAAAATACACAGAAACCATTATATTCTGTGTATCTTTATATATAATATTTTTTAAATAGGCTGAAAAAATTCGCTTATATCCACATCCAGCACATTTGCCCATCTCATTATTGTAGACAGATTGGGATAATTGAGATTATGCCTGAGTCTGTATAAAGTATCATTTGCCCGTGAATCCAGATCTTTTTTTCTGATTTTCGGAAGATTCTCCTTTTCCCTTTCTCTGTTTCTTTCCTGTAAAATTCTCTCGACATTTGCAATAAGCCTGAAATTCGTATTCCTTTCCACAAAAACCACCCTTTCCAAATTGACTTTATATTTCATCATTAATATTATACACTTTTTGTGTAAAAAGTCAATTATAAATTAAACCTAAAAAATATTAGTATACTTACCTATTACGTAACCAATTATTTTATTAGTATCAGGGATCTCTGTATTTTTGGCGAGAAAATAGTATTTCCCGCTGTCTTCTGTCACTTTATCAAGATAAACACCGTTTTCATCGGGATAGAGTACATATTTACCCGGACATTCTCTGGTAAATCCTGAATCTTCCCTTAATTTCAAAATCAGGTAATCATCTTTCAAAAATTTATTTTCGACGAGATCTTTTTCCAGTTTTATAGCCAGCATACCCTTTATGTTAGAATAAATAACAGGTATATGTGTATGGCTTTCCAGCTTTTTGCCGTGTTCTGGAAGCTCTCCCGTCTCAAGAACAGGAATACTGTCTATTGCACTGACATTCATTTTCAAAACTTTAAATAATTCCGGATATTTTTCAGACAAATATTGCTCTACAAATTCTATTTTATCATAAAAGTCCAGATCCAGAGCTTCAGCAAACCTGATAATATCGTCAAGCTTTATTTCTCTTCTTCCTTTATGAATTTCGTTTACGTATGATACAGATTTATTCAGATATCTTGCTATCTGAGAAAATCTCTGACCTCTCTCCTCAATGTGCATTTTTAACAAATCTAAAAACATTTCGCCCCCTGTAATATTTTTTTGTACATCATAGCATATTTTTAAAAAAAATACAAAAAAAAGTAATGTTTCTATTAAGTTAATTAATAAATTTATTTAGATAAGCACTGAACCTGAAATTTGTATATTACTCAATATACCTTATGATTTGTCTTACACGTCCTATACACTGAAGTTTTTCTATATTTTCACCTGTAATAACTATGGGATTAAGTCTGTTATTAATACATCTGAGAATTACCACCTCTTTAAAATACTCTATTCTCCGTAAAAACAAATCATTATTATACCTCAAAACACAGATTTTGTTGTTCATCAGATACAGATCGACGCAGCTTTCAGGATCTATCAGAAGCATATCTTTATTTATAAATTCAGATTCCAGTTCATTACCGTATATTCTCACGAAAAAGCTGTTTTCAGATACATATTCTGTTTCAGGAATACTTATATATTCTTCCTTCTCAAGTTCGTTCAAAAGTCCCAGTCCTGATTCTACAATAGCTCTCAGCGGAAACTTTACTATCCCGGAACCTTTCGGGGTATTTTTCGAGTTTTTTTCTTTTAATTTCAAATATTCTTTTTGAAAGTTTTCAGGAAGACGTCTGAATTCCTCATAGCTGTCCACTGCCTCCTTATCTTCCTCCAACACATCAAAAATCATATAAAACTTTTCCAGAAAATTTTTGGAAGGTCTTTTGGTATTATTCAGCACACTGCTTATATACTGCGGTGTAATTCCGAGTAAACCCGCCAGATCCGTCATGCTCATTCTGCCTTTTAGATATTTTTCCAGTATTTCTCCTGTATTTAACATCCCAAACACCCGCTCTTTCAAAAAAATTCTTTATATCCTTTATTATTGTTTTTCATAAGGCTGTCCCGAAGAAGCCGGTGCCTTTGCTTTCCCTACGAATCCTACCAGTGCTAATAATGTCAGTACATAAGGGATCATTGCCAAAAACTGCTGCGGAAAATTCGGATAATGAATCTTTAACTGTACTTCCAATACACTTCCAAAAGCAAATAAGAAACTTGCAAGCATTGCTCCCCATGGTTTCCATTTACCAAATATCATTGCCGCCATTGCCATAAATCCTCTTCCCGCCGACATATTATTGCTAAATGACGGAAGCATTACTGTTGTCATATATGCTCCTCCAAGCCCTGCATAAAGTCCTGACATTACTACTCCTGTATATCTTATCAAATATACATTTATTCCCAC
>NZ_JAMZGM010000216.1 GCF_024158605.1 Sebaldella sp. S0638
GAATTTGTTATACTTCCTATTGCTGTTGAGTGTGTACTATCATATCTTCCGTCAGGTAATTTACTTAATACTACATCTAATACTCTGCTTGTTACCGCTTTTCTGGTAATTCCCAGTTTATGTGGAATTATGAAACTGAATTCTTTATTTACAGGTATTCTTATATTATTTCCATATACTTTCAGTATCATTGCTCCTAACTCACTATTTGTATTAGATAATTCATTTTTTATACTTTCAAGGTCTGTCGGGTCACTTATTCCTACTTTAGCTAAAAGATTTTTTATCGGTGTCTGATCTGACGATGACAGTTTATTGTAGTTATCTAATGTAAGTGCTCCCAATTTGTCCAGTTCTTCCTGAGGTACTTCAAATTTATAGAATACATAAGCATTTGACATTGCATCCATTAATGTATAATATCCTTTTGAACCTTCCCCTCCTGTTCCGCCATTCTCCAGCTCCGTTACTCTATTTCCAATATTTGCTATATCTTTTTTTACTTCAATTACATCACTTTCAATATTACTTACACTTTCATTTATGTTTTCTATTTCAGAATCTCTTTTTACCAATTCTATATCTACTCTTCCGGCAAGTTCCAGGGCTTTTGTTCTTTCAAGCCTGTCAAGTTCATAAAAATCTTTTACTTTTATTATTGCTTCATCATCAAAATTTGCTGTTGATACGTCTCCTATTGTAAATCCTTTATTTAAATCATCCTTTATACTCATTTAGTCCTCCTCTATTGCTATAAAGTTTACCAGTAATTCTTTATATTCTGCTGGCTGTGTAAATATCACTATATCCATAAGTTTCCCTCCATATACTGTTCCTGATTGCTGAATAACTACTGAGCCATTTTGTTGTGTCGGATTAAAATATGTTCCCTGATAACCTGCTATTCTGTTATTCCTATCTCCATGCTTTTCCAGAAATAAATTCCCATTTGCATATGCTTTATGCGTTCCCTCTATACCAAATGTCCCATTATTGTGATACGTATAACTTACTCCATAAAATAGGCCATTGTATAAGGTTATCCATTCTTGTGACGGGTTTACAGCTATTTCTGGTATTCTTATAGCTGTTGTGTAATCATATCCTACAAGCCTACAAACTATTTGGTATCTATTATTACCAAGTGGAATAGCTTCTGCATAATATCTCATTTTGTTAAAATCAGGCAAATAACTGTACATTGTAAGAAATACCTTCTCATTTTCCCAAGGCATACCGTTTGTATAATTTTTTAAGTCCAAAATCATTCCACTTTGTATTGTTCCCTCAGTAAATTTTTTTATTTGACTAAACACTACCCATTGACCCATTATTCCACCTCATACGCTATTACATTTGTTGTTCCATTTATTTCTTCCTCTACTCCATAAAATCTATAAAAACTTATATCTGCTGTGGTTGTTGTCATAACCTGACCACTTGTTGGTATTAGCTGTACTTCTAAAGTTGCATTAAATCCATCTGAGGGCGGTATTTTTAGAGTTCCTGTTATCAAGAAAGAAGCATTATTTGATATTTGATTTATTACCCAGTACTGGCTATTTAAAAGTACAAGTACCTGAAGGGGAGGAACACAATTTTTTACTGTGATATTTATTGTAACCCCTGCTAAGTTTGGTTCATTAAGCAGAGTATGAACCTGTCCAAATAGATTATACGGAATATGATAATAATTCGGTGTGTTATTTAACCGCACTCTTTTTTTTAATATTCTTGTATAGTAAGTATCATGACCGGTTCTTATGTTCTGCACTTCTACACTATAAGTATCATATCCCTGTTCCATATTTATTATTCCTGTTTTCAAAATATGATTTCCCCAGGCTATTTTCTGAGTATAATCCGATAACTTGAATACTGTATTTGTAGGAATTGTGATTACTTTTGCCTTTCTTATTACTTTTTTATCTTTCCACATAAATGCACCTACTTAGTTATATTCATATATTTCATAGTCAAATTTAGCATTACAATTTATAGCCGTTATATCATAAACATTTTTCCCATTTACAGACCTTTTTGTATACCATACAACTCCTTCTGCAGGTTGTGTAGTTTCTATCATCAATGGTGATATTATTATGCTTGAATTTGAATAATCAGTATAAACTGTATAAACTTGATTTTCTTTTAAAGATATTGGTGTTGTACTTCTTTGGGATATACTTATTATTCCTATCTGAACCCATGCATTTAAGCTAGGGAGACCACTCAGCGAATTTTATAACACCACCCTGAATAAGGGTTAGTTTTGTTGAATTACTATCCGTTGTCCCATTGTATACCGCAAGCCCTGCACCACTGAATATATTCATCATTCCTACTACTGAAAGTGTATTCCCGTTCAATAATTTTACTTCTATTCCCCCAGAAGCATTTTTTTGAATAGCGTCTCCTGCTCCGAATATTATTTTATCTGTTGTTATTGTATTTGCTTTGACATGTTTAGCTTCAATTTGATTTGCTGCTATATGTCTTGCGAGGATATTATCAGCCGATATATTCTTGGCATAAACTGTTCCCAGTATTAACTTTTTACTTCCTGTATCAACAACTATTGTATCTCCGTCTACTCCTATTTGTTCTCC
>NZ_JAMZGM010000217.1 GCF_024158605.1 Sebaldella sp. S0638
GCACAGAAAACTGTTTTAAAACAGTTAATTGGAAAATTCGGTATTTTAAGTATTGAAATGCAACTTGCACAAAAAGCAGACCAGAATGTTATTAAAGAAATTGATAAGGACCATATTAATGTTGAGTATGTTGATAATCCAAAAGGAAATAATGATGCTGTAGATATTGAGCCTTTAGAAGATGATGTTGATTCTTCTGAATTATTCGCAAGATATGCTAACAATAAGGAGTGAAAATAAATGAAAGAAATAGAATTAACAGTTACATTAGAATACGACGAATTAGAAATACCAGAACTATTTAAAAAACAAGTAAAAGATTTTTGTGAAGAACATTATTTTAGAGAAGATGAGTCAGAAAAATTATTTGAATTTATGAAAGAAAACGGAATGATATTTCTTACGGCATTTCATCCTGTATCTGGTGAGGTTGGTTGCTATGTTCCAGCAATATTTCAAGTACATTATGTCGGGGAGGTAAAAAATGAAAGAAATTAAATTCAGAGCATGGTACAAACATTCCAAAAAAATGCTTGAAATTATACAGATTAATTTTATAGATAATTACCTGGATTATTCAGATGTAAATTCTGAAAATGGAATTAAAAGACTTTTATTAAAAGAAGTTGAATTAATGCAATTTACAAATACATATGATGATGATAAAACTGAAATTTGTGAAGGAGATATCCTCTTTTATGATACTGATGATGGTTTTCGTATTGGAGAAATATTTTCAGATTCAGTATTCAGTGGCTTTCGACTTTGTCCTAGAATTTCTTATGAATTTTCATTTGAAGATGATGAATACAATGATAAGGATACAATTGAATTTGTAAAAAAATATAATCCCGAGCATAAAAACTTTATCATCATAGGGAATAAATATGAAAATCCGGAATTGTTGGAGGTAGTAGAGTGAATAAAAATATAAAAGTAGATGTTCAAATCGTGGATACCTTAATTAACTTTGATATCCTCATGGATATGTTAACACAGGATTTTTTACTTAATAATTAAAAGGAGTACATTAATGAAAAGAGCTTGTATTTATGCCAGATTTTCCAGTGACAACCAAAGGAACGAATCTATTGATGCTCAAATTAGGGCTATCAGAAATTATGCTGCTAAAAATGATATTACTATTACAAATACATATATTGATAAAGCTATCAGTGGTACTTCTGCCACTGATAGAGAACAATTCCTACAGATGATTAAAGATAGTAAGGGAAATCTTTTTGAATATGTTCTAGTACATAAATTAGACAGGTTTGCAAGAAACAGATATGACCAAGCTATTTATGAAAGAGAACTAAATAATAATAATGTGAAACTTATTTCTGTTCTGGAACAATTTAACGATTCCCCGGAATCCGTCATCCTTAAAAGTGTTATTACTGGTATCAATGAATATTACTCCCTTAATCTTTCCAGAGAAACTAAAAAGGGATTATATGAAAATTTCCATAACAATAAGTATGCCGGAGGTATTCCTCCTCTTGGTCTTGATGTTGACAAAGAAACTAAATTATATATTATTAATGAAGAAGAAGCTCATACCGTCAAACTAATATTCAGACTTTTTCTGGAAGGTTACGGATATGGTAGAATTGCTGACTTTCTTAATAAACAAGGCCTTATTAACAAAAGAAAAAGACCTTTTTCAAAAACTGGTATAAGGGATCTCCTTCGAAATGAGAAATATATTGGTACATATATCCTGGGTAAAAAAGATAAACACGGGAAAATAACTAACAGAGAAGAAAGAAAAGAAGATGCTATTCCTGCTATTTTAGATAAAAATACTTTTTATGCTGTCCAGGAACTCATATACTCTAAATCTACTTCAAGGATTGGAAGAGCTAAACAGGAATATCTTTTAACAGGAAAAATTAAATGCGGTGAATGTGACGGAGTATTTGCAGGCGGTGGAAAAACTAACGGGAGGAATAAAAAGTATAATATTTACTGTTGTACACACAGAAAATCCAAGAAAAGTGATTGTATGAATCCACAAATCAGGAAAGAAGTTATTGAAGACTTAGTTTTCAGAACTATTCAGAATATTATTTTTTCTTCTGACAGACTTGAAATATTTATTGAAGAACTTACAAAGAAAATTACTGCTCAGAATAAAAATTTTGACAATTTGAAGAAGAAAAATGATAAAGACATGGAGAACATCAAAAATAAAAAGGAAAAACTTCTGACACTATTTTTAGACGGATTTATTACAGAAGAAGAATTTAAAAATAAAAATGATGCTTTAGAACTTGAATTAATTGAGAAAATAAGGATACAGGAGAATCTTAATAACACGAAAAACATTAATGTTAAGGATATCTCTTCTTATGTTAAAAAATTAGCTGATGCATTAGACAGTCAAAATATCTCTATAAAAAAACAAATTCTTCAAACATTTGTTGAAGAAATTATTATTTATAAAAAATCTATTAATATTAAGCTAAAATTTTTTGGTTTAGCGGACCGTGATACTATTGGTGGAAGTGGGGGTCAACGCTTTTTATCACTGTCCACAATTTACAGAAGATATTTTGCTTACTATGATAGTAA
>NZ_JAMZGM010000218.1 GCF_024158605.1 Sebaldella sp. S0638
ACAGAATAATGAAATACAAAGTAACAATAGCATAGGAGGTCATAAGAATGGGAGCAGATTATGAGCTCCCTCAGGCTCTGAAACTAAGACTGAATAAACTGGGATATACGGATGAGAAGATAACAGAAAAAATAGCAGATTATTCAGAGGAAGCAAGGGTATATATAGGTTTGGAGCTTGAGGGATTTGAATTAAAGGAAGAAGAAACAGTACTGCTAAGAAATAATTATGTACAGTATAAGTTGTTTGCAGATGTGGAAATGGAAACACTTGTGGAAGATAAGAGGATATTTATCAGGGAACTGATAGCCAATATCAAGAAAAATAAATTAAGGCTTCAAAATGAAGAAAGAGAGAAAGCCAAAAGGACAAAGGTGTTTTGATGAAAACAGTAGATGTATTTTTAAAAAGAGTAAAAGAGTTAAGCGGGAAAGAATGTGAATTTGGATTTATCAATGATTATGCATTTAAATCAATGGTACTGGCAGAAGGCAGATTCATACTACAGCCAGAAAGTCAGGAATCAAGGACAATAGGGATAAACCACAGGAAAGAAAGGAACAGAAAACTGACTTTGTATTACGTGATATCAAATGATGCTGTTACCAATTCAAAGGAAGTAGTAGAAGAAATAGAAGAATTACTAAAAGTAATGGAACAGGACAGAGAAATACTGTTGGAGATAATAAATTTTGACTATTACTATCATGTAAGAAATGCAAAAGAAGAAGAGAGTAATCTGACAGGTTTAGTGGTCTTTGAAATAAATTTAGATATAAAGGAGAGATAAGTAATGAATGGAGAAGTATTAATAGGAGTACAAACAGGAAAAGGCACAGCCGAAACAAATACAATGTCAAAGGTAAATGCAACAGATTATGGAATAACACCATCAACAGATAGTACAACATCAGAAGCATTAGGATCAGGAAGATTTGTAAGAGATGGATTTTTATCAAAAGTATCAGTAGAAGGAGATATTCCAGTTGAGGTTAACAGAGAGCAATTAGAATTACTGTTACATGGAGCGGGATATACCGGAGCAGTTGATGGACTTGCAGACTGGAAATTATCACCAACGGATACAATAAATCAATGGCTGACAGTAGGTTTTAATGATTTAGACAATAATATGTTTGAATATGCTGTGGACTGCCTAGTATCAAGTTTAAGTATAAGTACAGCAATATCAGCATTTGTAACAGCAACAATAAGTCTTATTGGAATGGATCATAAGACTAAAAATACAAAATATGCAAATACAATAAAAGTATTAAATTCAGAATCATTAATTTGTTTGGGAGCTACAATAAAAGAATCAGGGACAGATATAACATCAAAAATAGAGTCTATAGATATGACCTTTGATAACAAACTGGAAGGGAAACAGGCATTAAATTCGGTTTACTACAAGGCAATAACACAATCAGACAGAGGAACAACAACATTAGGGCTGACATTCAATGAGTTTGACAAAGACAGTTATTTAGCAGCGAATGAACTTTTACTAAAAAATGGAGAGTATGAAGTGGAAGTAGTATTTGCATTAATGAGTGATACTACCAAAACAATTAGTTTTGTATTTCCAAGATGTAAAGTATCAAAAAATGAAAGAACGGATATATCAGGTTCTGGCGGATTATCTAAAGAATTAGAAGCATTTTATGACGAAACAATAAAAAGTCCGGTATCAATACTATTTAAAGACTACACAAGTATTATGTAATAGGTGGTAGGTATGGCAAAAAAAGTAGTGGAAAAATTAGATAACAGTGAATTAGATAATAAAAAAACAAACTTAAAAAAAGAAGCAGAAAATAACGTAATACCGGAATCAAAAATAACAAATATTAAAACATTTGGTTCAAGTGAAGACTGTATAGTAGTGGAAATGGTAGGGACATTTAGAAATATGTGGAACTACTTAAATAAGAAAATGCATATCCGAAGAATAAGAGAGGATACCAAGGACTTAGAGGTAATACCGATAGAATTTGAGCTTGGAGAAAGCCGGGAATTTGAATTACTACAATCTCAATTAATAAAGATAATAATAGAAGGAGTAGAAGTAGAAAAAACACAAGAAAATTTACTGAAATTTGCAGATAAAAAAGGGGCAGATTTTTTAGAAGCAATGTTAGGCTTGCTAGAGGAGAACTTAGAAGAACTGGGAAAGTTGAGAGCCAAAACTATGGGTCTGAATATTACAAATGTATTTTAATAATACTAAAAGGGCATAAAACACCGGATGAGCGATTAAATAGAATAATATCTGACATTTCAAGGTATATGAATTACCTTGGAATGGTCAGTTTAGGAATGGCAGGAGGTCAGTATGAGATAAAGTTTTTGCCATATTCTAAATCATATGATGAACATCCGTTTTGGCTGATAAATAAATTGGAATATATAAAAAATATGGTAAATAAAGGATTGTCAGAAATTAAAAAGAAAAAAGGAGGCTAAAGTGGAACAGGACAGAATAGAAACGGTCTTAAGTGTGGTAGATAACTATACAAGAGAGATAGAAAG
>NZ_JAMZGM010000219.1 GCF_024158605.1 Sebaldella sp. S0638
TCAATAAACATAAGTACATCAATAGCAGCCTATGTAACAGCGACAGCCAGCATGATAGGAATGGATTTTACAACAAACAGTACAGGGTATACAGGAATAGAAATAGCCCCTGCAGGCGAGCCTTTAATCTGCCTTGGAACAACAATAAAACAGGCAGGAACAGATATAACTTCCAAAGTGGAAAGTATAGATATAACAGTAGATAATAAACTTGAAGGAAAACAAGCATTAAATTCAGAATATTACAAGGCAATAAGACAGGGAGAACGTGGAAGTGTAGGAATATCAATGACCTTTAATGAATTTGACAAACCAACATACATACAGGATTTAAGTGATATAAAATCAAATTCATCTTATGAAATAATAACAGAATTTGCAGAAAGAGGCAATCCAGCCAAAATATTCAGAATGACATTTCCAAATTGTAAAGTAACCAAATCAGAGAGAACGGACATAGGAGGAGCCGGAGGATTAACAAAAGAAGTATCAGCATATTATGATGAAACAGAAAAAACACCGGTAAAAATAGAAATATTAGATTACGCAAGTATTCTGTAATAAGGTGATGATATGGCTAAAAAGAATATAAATGTAATAGACAGAAGTAAGGATAAACCTGCTTCTGTCTCTGAGAAAAAAGCAAATATTGAAAAGAAATATGACAATGAAAAACTGAAGGTAGATAATAAAAATCCCGATAATAAGGATTTAAGAAATACAGGTCGGCATATAAAAGAGGAGATTCAAAAGAATGAATCACCGGTAATACCTGAGCAGAAAATAACGGATATAAGGACCTATGGATCAGATAAAGATTACATAGTGGTGGAGTTAGTCGGGAAATACAGAAATATGTGGAACTATCTTACAAAGCCTGAAGTAATAAGAAGAATAAAGGAGAACAGTAAGGATATAGAGATAATTCCGATAGAATATAACTTTACAGAAAGTAAGGAAGTGGAATTCCTGTTCTCACAGCTAAATGAAATATTTTTAAATGGTGTAAGTACTGAAGTAAGTATGGAGAACTTACAGAAATTTGGAGACAGACACGGAGAAATATTAAGTAAGGCAATATTGGAATTAATGACAGAAAACATGGTACAGCTAAAAAAGTATCAGGCCGGAATTTTGACAATTCATATGCTAGGGCGTGTCTGAATATAGTAAAAGGACATGAGACAACAGATGAAGCGTTAGAAAAAGTAATAAGTGATGTACGTAGATATAGAATATATTTTGGCTTGGCAGGTATGGGTGATAGATATGAAATAAAGCATTTACCTTTAAATACTTCAATAGATAATCATCCTTACTGGCTGGTAAACAAACTAAAATATATACTAGACAGACTAAATACAGCATGTATAGAAAATAAACCAAAGTAAGGAGGCACAAAGTGGAACAGGACAGAATAGAAACGGTCTTAAGCGTTGTAGATAACTATACAAGAGAAATAGAAAGATACAGGACTGAATTAAATACCGTAACCCGTCAGATAAATAACATGGGAAATACATCAGGCGGAGCAACATCAGGAGTTCAGAAACTAATGGCTTCCTTAGGAGGAGTAAAAGGAATTCTGGCCGGACTAGGAATAGCAGTAGGAATAAGAGAACTAGGAAAATTGGGAATACAGTGTATAAACTCAGCGAGTGATATAAAGGAACTGGATAACGTATTACAGCAAGTATTTGGTAAAGGTAAAGAAGATATAGCCAAGTGGGCAGAAGGAGTGAGTACTGATGTAGGGAGAGCCTCTTATCAGTTACAAAAGTTCGCTTCTGTATACGGAAGTATATTTAAAGGGTCAGGAATAAAAACAGAAGATTTTCAGGATATGTCAGTTTCCTTATCCCAGTTAACAGCAGATTTCTCATCATTTTTCAATGTTGCAGATGAAGAAGCTTTTACAGCAATTAAAGCAGGGATAACAGGAGAGACCGAACCATTAAAAAGATTCGGGATAATCCTAAATGAGACAACAGCGGCAGAATATGCTCTTGCAAGCGGAATAAAAACTAAATGGAAAGAAATGTCAGAAGCACAAAAACAGTTAGTAAGATATAACTTTCTGATGGAAAAAACTAATTTTATACAAGGAGATGCTGAGCGAACAATAGATGCATATGCCAATCAGTTAAAAGTAATGGAAGCATATATAGATAATATATCAAGAGCTTTCGGACAGAAATTTATTCCAGCCGGTGAAGGAGTACTAGGTGTAATAAATAATATGCTTGGCGCTATAGACAGAATGGTAGATACCAAAAGTGTAGATGACTATGCCATGCAATTCTATGGAGTAAAGACCGAATTGGAGGGTCTTTATGCACAATATAGCCAATTATCTCAAATAGAAGGAAGAAGTCCTGACCAGGAAAAAGAAAGGCTGGCAATATATCAGGATATAGCCGAAATAGCACCAGAAATAGTAGGAGTAATAAGTAACGAGGCAAGTGAATATAA
>NZ_JAMZGM010000220.1 GCF_024158605.1 Sebaldella sp. S0638
TTAAGAATAAACAGAGAACTAAAAGAAAAAGTTCATAAAATATTTGATGAATATAACATGTCAGTATCGGAAGGAATAAGATATCTTTATCAAAAGATAGAGAAAAACCCATTAATACTTTCCGGTAAAAGTCTGGAGGTAAAAAATGAAAAAAAATAAGAAAGAAATATTAATGTCAGTTTTAGCATTAAATATAGCAGGTGGGGCATATCTGAATGCGACTCCGTCAGTTTCAGGGGAAAGAATTTATGGAAGAATGATAAAAAACCTTGAAACAGGGAAGTCAAATAAAGATAACTACAAACTTCTGGAGTTAGTTTTAAAACAGAAGAATAAGGAACTAAAAGATTTGTACATACAGGGAGACTACATAATAAAACCTGAGTTTCTGGAATGGCAGATATTCTTTAGCGGTTTTAACGAGCGCATAAAAAGAGGAGACAATACACTGGAAAATGCAGAATATTACTCAATGCCGAAAACACAGTCAGGTAAAGATACAATAAGTTCTGATGTATATAATTCAATACTAAGCAGCGGAATAACTTCAGAAGAATTAGAGCGAATAATCAATGGAGATATAACGGCATACAATAAATTGTCTGATATCCAAAAAGAAGCAGTGGCTTCTTTGTATAGCTTTGGAGAAAGAGGTCAGTTTAAACCTTTGTATAACAATACAGAAATAAGAAAAGTAGATTTGGGAATTAGTTTAAGCATATCAGGTCCTCAAAAGAATATATCGGATATAAGCAGTCCCAATTTCAATGTTCCTGATGTAAGTATAGGAGATAATGAATACACAGCTCCCGGAACATTGGGAATATCAGAAATAGATATAGTGGGATTTGATCCAAGTATACCAAATATAACAACCCTTAATTTTAATCCGATTCCTGTATTAAGTTTAAACGGAACAGGAGGTGGGAATGGGGGAGCTACCGGCTTTTTTCCTTATGGAGATCCAAGTGGTACAAACGCAATAATATCTCAGATGGATATGCTTAGCGGAACGGTTACAGTAAAAACAGATACAAAACCAGGAGTTAACCCAGGAGATTGGGAATATGGCAGTCCTGGATTCTATAGCTATACACTTGATAATGTAGCAGGAATACCATCAGCCGGTCTAATATATGATAAAAGGCAGATATATGATAGTGGAGGAACCTGGATAGGGGAAGAGGATGCGACTCTTCCAACAGGGATATATAGTAATTCGATCTTAAATAATCCTGACGGATATTACAATCAGGTACAGGGAGTCTTTAAAGTAATAGATAACCCCATAACAAGATTCGGAGTAGCCGGAGGAAATGTAGAAGACTTTAAAGTAATACTTGAAGGAGATGTTGTTAATCCAAAATTTTTAGAACAGATACTCCATTATGATGAACACTACAGCGGGATAACAGATCCAGATACAGGAGAGTGGAAGCAATATACCCTGACAGAAATGGAAGGAAAAGGCTGGATAACATCAGCAGAGAAGACAGAACTCGGGAATAAGTTTCTTGATACAACACTTGGTCATACAGTAGATAACAGATGGTTTCAGTATGTGGAAAATAACAGTTCATGGTATCTTAAAGGATCAAGTGTAGTTGCTGTTAATATTCAGGCACATGGCGGTTGGAGTGAAGCCAACAGCATATTCATGAACAGGGGTTGGATAACAGGCTTGAATGAAGCAAGCACTACAAATAATACAATAGGTAAACATGTTGCATTTATGTTTACAGAAGGACAATCAAATAGAAAACAGGAAGGTTTTGATAATACAGGAAAAATTGAATTCAGGGCTCCTGAAAGTGTTATCTTCCTTTTTACAAGTGGTGCTTCTTCATATCAGTATTATGAAAATTCAGATTCTAATGGAAATGAATACATTGATACTAATCCTGGAAAACATATCCTTATGAATAACGGAGAAATGAAACTTTACGGGAACAGCAGTATCGGTATCTATTCACATAACGGTCCCATAGAAAGTGTTAGTGAATCATACAACAGATATTCTGACGGAAGCTGGAATAAGAGTTCAAATGTGTATAACAGTTTAGGAAGATCCGAAATAAGACTGTATACACCGATAACAGTCCTTGGCGACCAGAGTATAGGTATTGATATAGAAAAAGAACTTAACTTTGCCAACTCTAAAATAAAAGCAGATGTAGGAACCGAAGATCCAAGACAGTCAGTTTTAGATGCTCTAGGAGTTAATGGTTTAGAAAACAGTGGTAATATGTCAGGAGGGGATAACAGATATACAGATAACTCATCAGGCATATATATTAATATGACCGGTAATGTTGTTAATTTATATAAAAATATATATGATGAGATTGATCCTTCAAATAATGTGAATTTTGGTGGATATGTATTAAAAAACTCACAGTTTACGCTATCAGATTACCTGTTAAATATAGGAGAATACTCAAGGAACGGAGCAGCAGT
>NZ_JAMZGM010000221.1 GCF_024158605.1 Sebaldella sp. S0638
ATTCCTTCCGATACTGACATGTTATATTCATCAAATATTTTATGAACTTTTTCTTTTAGTTCTCTGTTTATTCTTAAACTAACATACGAATCTTTCATAAATTCTCTCCTTCATATATTTTGTACTACATTATATATTATTTATATTTATATGTCAAAGTATTTATACTTTAATATGGCACTACACTATTTATTCTTAAAAAATTATTTTTTAAAATAAAAAAATGAGTTGTTTAAACTCATTTTCAAAATACCTTTCGGCATCTCTTTCAATTTGTGGTTGTGAATTAAACTATATATTATTTGGATAGTTTATTAAAATTTATAGTCCAGACCTAGCTTAAAAAAGACTCTGTTCTTATTTGCCTTATCCTGACCCTCACTTCTTTTTTGTGGTTCATCTTGATAATATGTCTCACCAGAAACACTAATACCATTATCAGCTGTATATCCCATCTTCACTCCGTATCTTCCTTTTCCGTCATGGTCACCATCAACTCCGCCAGTGTACTTTGATGTAGAAGTTACGCTATATCTTATAAAAGGGGTAACAGAAACTCCGTTATCAAATTTCTTCTCATACGCCACTCTTATTTGCCAGTCTTCAAATTTATATGCTCTATACTCTAAATCTGATTTTTCATTTTTTACATATTCATTGTATACTGAGAAAACAACAGCCTGGTCACCAGAAAACTTATATTTTACTCCAGTTTCTAACTCATGAAAATAGTCATCCCAAGATTTTGTTTCTAAATGTCCTCTATAGTCATCTGTCATTCTGTAACCAAAAAGCCACCCATTAAATAGAGACCACTGGTCATTAAACTTATATCCCCAGTTTGGTTTAAATCTGTGATCTGTCGCTTTTTGAGGAGATTCTCTTAAATCTGTTATTCTTAATTCGTATTCAGGTTTAAATAGAAAACCTCCATAATTGAATCCAGAACCTAACATAAATTTGTATCTGTCCGCATCATTTGCATGACCAGAAGGACTATCTGCGTTTCTGTATTCGTATACAAATTCAGTCCATAAAGGAAAATCTTTAGCATTTAAATTAACTCTAAAACCATGCACAGTTACATCGCTTGAATTATATGTAGCATTGTGATTTTCTGACTCAATATATGTTCCTGTTGTAATGTCCAGTTTTTCTAAAGCATGCGAACTTCCATAAATTCCCAAAAAAAAGCTTAATAAAAGTAATTTTTTCATTCTAACCTCCATAATTTTATTGTCATTAATAATATACCATGATTTTTTTATTTGTAAAGTTTATTTTGTCATATATTTTAAATTTTTTTCTTAAAATCGATAACTACTTTAGTATAGCATTACATAAGATATGCTAGAGTTTCAACTCAAGATCAAAATTTAGATAGACAAATAGATATTTTGACAAACGCGGGAGCAGAAGAAATAATACAAGAAAAAATAACAGGAACAAAAATAAATAGACCAGAACATTTTTTTCTTTTGACTTTTTTATTTTTAAAGATTATAATATATTAACAATTCAAAAATGAATTAATTTTATTCAGGGGAGATATTTATGAAAAAGTTTTTATTATTTATAACTATGTTATTTACACTTTCGTTTATTGGTTCAGCCAATACTTGTAATTCGCAATATTGTACATGTCCTAATGGTACTTGGGTAACATATGGTCAGTATTGTACTGTTCCGAATGTTGAAGTTGAAATAAAATATTACGGAGCTATAGCTGTTAATATTGAAACAGAAAAATGGTCAAGTGCTTATAATTATCCAAGTTCTTCCTCAGCAAAGAAAAAAGTTCTTTCAACTTGTGGAGAAAACTGTAAAGTAAATATTGTAAGTGCAGGTAGGTGTGGTGCTGTAGCATACTCTGAATCAACTAAAACACTTGAATTTGATTCAGCAATAGGTGGGTTTGCTGGAGCAGGTTATAATACAAGAGAAGAGAGAGCTAAAGAAAAAGCATTGAAAAAGTGTTCAAAGAAGAGTGGGGATTGTAAAATATTAACAAGTGTTTGTAATGCAGGGGGTATATAATATATAAATATATTCTCTGAGAGTGTGTAATAAAGTCTGTAAATTAAACCGACTATAATAAATAATTTATTTAAAAAATATTGTAACTATTAAGACATAGTACATCATAAAAATGTGCATGTCAAGAAAACATCCTGTAAGGGATGTTTTTTAATATCCCTAAAGTGGAAGTCTACCCTCATACATTATGCATAATTCTCCATAAATAGAACCCCAATTTCTAACAGGTAAGCTCCATTTTTTAGTAGCTTGAAATGTTGCTAAATACAAAGCTTTAAGAAGTGCTGTATCATTAGGAAATACTGTAATGGTCAAGCAAAATGGGAACATTAGGATCCAAAGAAATTGAATCTAGCCTGGTAAGGAGTAATAAAC
>NZ_JAMZGM010000222.1 GCF_024158605.1 Sebaldella sp. S0638
TTTATCTCCTAAAGAATATTTGAAAAAAATTTCATAATAGACAAGATAAATGTGTCCACATTATTGACATAAGTACACTACAAGTTTCGGAGAAGATAAATACAGTGTGGTAATTTTTGGCTCGGAAGCTGAAACAATACATGCCAAAAATGAATTTCTCGGAACAGGGGGAAGTCTTTATTTTCTGAAAAACGGCGAAGTAATCAGAGACAGTGAAAAAATAAGTATAGAAGTAAGGGATAAAGATTCCGGTGTTACGGAAAAAGTAGTTTATCTTGTAGAAGGAAAAGATTATGAAATAGATAATTATCAGGGAAGAATTACATTAAGAAAACCGCTTAAAGATCATGTGGCTGATTCTTACAGCGATTTGATACAGGAAAACGGAAAATCAGGAAGTGAGCTGTATCTTATAGCTGAATATGACTATGAGCCGGCAACATCAGAGTCTTTGAGCAATATGACCTATGGGGGAAGAGGAAGTGCATGGCTTGGAGAACATTTGAAAATAGGCGGAACTTATATTAAGGAAGAAAAAGATAACAGTTCGGATTATGAAGTTTACGGCGGGGATATTACTGTGAGATATTCTGACGGAACATATTTAAGAGGTGAATACAGCGAATCTGAATCAAGAAATATAGACAATTATTATATATCATACAATGGCGGGCTTAAATTTACTGATAAAAATAAAAATCCGCTGGAAAAAAACAACGGAAGAGCATACTCAATAAGAGGAACAGTTAATCTATATGACTTGAATAAAGGTTTATTTAAACCTTACGGAAATGAAGTAAACGGCTGGTATATAAATGTAGGGAACGGCTTTTCAGGGGGACAGTACAATAATGATTATACACTTGAAGCATACGGCGGAGAGATAAAGCTAAATCCTGTAGACGGATTTTATTTTAAAACGAAATATGAAAGCGTGGAAAAAGAATACTATCTGGATAATACAATTGAGAAAAAAGAATCTATAACAGGGCAGGCAGAATATGCAGTAAATGAAAAACTGAGACTGTCAGCAGCGGTAGAGAAAAAAACAGAAGAGGCAACAGGTGAAGAGGATAAAGAAGCTGTAATCATTGCAGCAAGAGCTGATTATAAGATAACTCCGAATCTGGATGTTTACGGAGTAGTTCAGGAGGCTGTAAAGCAAAAGAATTACGACAATAGATCACTTTACAGACTGGGGCTGGAAACAAGATGGAATGACAGACTGACGGTAAAAGCGGAAGGTAAGCTTGGTGATAATGATACATCAGGTGCAGAGATTACTGCTGATTATAAAATAACTAATAATTACAGTATTTATCTTGGTTATGATCTGTGGAACAGTATCTCGGAGAACTCTGATAAGATAGTAGTAGGTCAGAGAGCAAAGATAACAGATAAATTTTCTGTATATGCCGAGAACCAGTTTCTGAAAGAAAGAGATGAAAAAAGCTATCTGGAATCTTACGGAGCTGACTATAATCTTACGGATAACTACAGAGCTGGTGTATCATATCAGTATGGAAGAGTAAACCCTAATGATGGTGATTCTTATGACAGAACAGCGTTGAGTATTTCATCAAGCTATGTAAAATCAGATTTTCAGCTTCAAAATAAAGTAGAATACAGAATGGACAAAGGGGACAGTACAGATGAAGTGCAGTATGTGCTGCTGAATTCGGCAAGCTACAGAATAACAGAGTCATTAAGAGTCCTAGCTAAAGGTGACTATACAATATCCAAGGATAAGAGAACTCACAGAACTATAAATGAATATGCAGAAGCCGGAATAGGCGTAGCTTACAGACCGATACACAATAACAGATTTAATTTGTTAGGGAGATACAGCTATATATTAAATAAAGAGAATGATTCTGACAGGGAAACTTCTTACCTTGAAGAATCTAAACATATATTGGAAGCAGAAGGAAACTATAAACTTACCAAGAGACTGACAGCAGGTATGAAGACAGCGGTAAAGTTTGAAAATGATTATTATAAAACTTCAGACGGAAGAAATATAAAAGTAGAGAAAAACTTTGCACTATTAGGATTCAGACAGGAATATGAAGTTATAAAAGACTGGGATCTGATGGCAGAATACAGATTTCTTGCTGACATAGGAGAAAATAATAATACGGAAAACTTAAAGCACGGTGCATTAGTCGGAGTGTACAAGCATATAGGAGAAAATCTGAAAATAGGTTTGGGATATAATTTTTCGAATTTTCAGGACGATCTGAGAGATACTGATATTAATGCTCAGGGTTGGTTTATAAATATAATAGGTAAATTTTAAAAAAAGAGACATTTCAAATTGTGAAGTGTACCTGTGGAGAGCCTGTGATAAAAAGTCTGTAAATAAAAAAATCTTTTTATGATAAACTAAAAACAGGAGGACTTTATTATGAA
>NZ_JAMZGM010000223.1 GCF_024158605.1 Sebaldella sp. S0638
TAGGGAAAAAATACTTCAAATAGAAAATCTTGAAGAAGATAAGATGAATAAAAAGGCGGATACAATATCCAAATTAACACAATCAGGCTATGAGATAGAGGATAAGGAATTACAGGAAGTATTCGGCTACAAGACACTTAAAAAGAAAGAAGTAAAAGAAATAAAACCATTTGCGGAATTTTCGAAGAAAAATACAGAAGACAGTAATAAAAAAACACTGGAATATCTGGAGAGACTCCGGAAAAGAGTAGTACCTGAAATAAGCAAAAAGATATCGGACCAAATAAAAAATATTACTTCTATAGAAGATATCAAAAATATAGATACAGGAACAAAGGACCATGAGAACAGCTTAATCCTATCAGAATTATGGGGGCATTACTTAACGATAAAAGATAGAAGTAAAACAGCCGAGTATAAAAAGAAAAGTGAGTTTGCCATATATTCTGAAATAGACCTTCAGGATATATTCAACATGACTTTCAATGAGGCAATAAACTGGTTACTTAACAGAGAACCCCAAATGTATGATCAGATTCAAAGGGTAATGGAAAAATACAGAACAAATTACTTCTGGATAAAAAGAAGTACAGATTTAGAAGTAACCAAAATATTGTATGCAGAGTTATTAAAGAATCTGGAACTTGGGCAGACTTTTGAGGATTTTAAAAAGAATATAGATATTGAAAGTTTAGGTTTCGGAGAAGATGGATATTATCTAAGACAGGTATTTGAACAGACAATGATAAATGCCCAGAGTGTAGGTCAGTGGGAGCAATTACAGGAAGGTATGCAGTATGGCTTTGTTTATGGACTGTATGATGCCATATTAGATGGAAGAGAGACAGATTTATGTAGAATGCTAGACGGTAAGATATACAGATTAGACAGCCCTTTCTGGGAAGTATATTACCCGCCGAATCATTTTAAATGTAGAAGCAGAGTAACAGCTTTAAGTGAAGAAGATATGACTAATTACGGATATAAAGCAGAAAACGGAGAAGTAGGAACAGACCCTCAAAAAGGCTTTGATAAGAATATAGGGAGTAATTACATATCAGGTATAAAAAGGTATGTAAACCAAAAGGAAAAAGAATCAGAGGAACTTTACAAGAAGGTATCTAACTATGAAGGCTAAACTGAAAGTGGTAAGGAATCTTAAAAATCTTGATAAAAGAGTAAAAGCAGTAAAGAGGATGTATGATATTACTTATCTAACAGGAAAAATCTCAAGAGATATGAAAAAAGAAGTGGATATGAGGTTTAGAAATGAAGTAGATACTGACGGCAGACCATGGAAAGGGTTAAAAGGAAATACCATAATATCAAGATACAATTCAGGTCTTAAGAAAAAACGAGGAAAAAGAGCAGTAAAAGGGAGAAGCAGGATACTAAGTAATACAGGAAGATTAAGAAATTCAATAAGGGCAAGAAATACAAGAACAGAAGCTATTGTTGGAACAAATACAAAGTACGCAGCAGTTCATAACTTCGGATATCCAAAAAGGAATGTTCCACAGCGACGATTTATGGGCTTAAACAGAGGTCAGAGAATAAAGTATAAGGATTGGATAATAAAGTGGAAGAAAGGTCAGTTAAAGTAAAAATGTTGAAAAGATGTTGAAAAAATAAAGTGAAAAAGTTAGATAAATGTGGAAAAGAGGTGGGAATGTGCGAAAACGAATAAAGATATTTGAAACAGGAATGTACCCGCAAGGGATATTTAATAAGGAACGGGTAAAGAATATATTCGGAAATATTAAGGATAATATACAAGGGATATTTTCCCATACGAGCCAGTGGACAGAAGATAAAGAAGCAGTAGAACTAGGAGATTTCAGTAATATAGAAATAGTGGATAAAGGTCATAAATCAGAAGTATATGCAGATGTAAATTTTAATGAAAAAGGGAAAGGGTACTATGAGGACGGGATATTAAAAGGAGTATCAGTAGAAATACCGGAAGGGAAACTAACAAGAGTAGCAATACTACCGGTAGGAATACAACCGGCAATATCAGGAGCAGAATTTTCAAAACAGCCAATATTATTTGAATTTAGTGAAATAAAGGAAGAAAATCCACCAAAAAAAGAAAGAGGAGAAGATAGTAAAATGGATAGAAAAGAAGTATTAGATACACTAACAAAAACAGAAATAGAAGCACAGGCAGAAAGACTGAATATAACGGTAGCGGAAAAGCTAAAGCCGAAAACACCA
>NZ_JAMZGM010000224.1 GCF_024158605.1 Sebaldella sp. S0638
TTTCAAAACACCTCTTTCTTTTTTTATTATATCATTGTTTAGATTTTGGTGTTCCTACTTTACTATAGCACTACAAGTTTTACCACTACCATTGCTACCATAGAAAAAATTTATCTTTTTGGGCTCAATGACAACTTGCTTTTTATATGTTGCAACATCAGAAATTATAATTTTTTCAATCATTAGTTTCAGTCCTTTATAGTAATATTAATTATTATATGATACATTAAAGCTATCGGAAAATCAATAATTTTTTAAAGGAGTCTATATTTATGTTAATTCAAATAGAAAAAATAAAGTATATTACATTTAAAAATAAAATAAAAAAAATGGTAGAAGCAGAATTTTCGTTAGAAGGAGATATTGAAAATAGTAATTTAATATTTGATATGAGTAAAGAAAAATCTTTTGGTGAATCATGGAAAGATAAAAAAAAAGAATTAATACTAGATGATATAAACCTAAGACATATTTTTGAAACATTGCTAAATTTTAATTTTAAGATGGATGATGGGCTAATGGAATATAAAAATGGAACATCGTATTATCTTTTCCCTGTAAAGATAAAAAATGTAAATAAAAAGGTAGAACTATGCTATTCTATTAATTCAAAAGTTAATTCTATTATAATTGAAGAAGAAAGATATTTTTACAATACGACACCTTTAGATGAAAAGAAAAATATTTTTTTATTATGTTATCTTCTTTTTTTTCGTTTAAATAAAAACTTTAAAAGAAAGAAAAATGAATTACTTTTAAAAAAATTATATCAATTAAAAGACAATGCTGAAAGGAAAATCAGTGAATCAATATTTGAAGAAATGTTTGATAATATAATTTTCTTGGAGATACATGGGGAGTCAACAAGAAAAATAAAGTATATTTCAAGAGCAATTTTAGATTCTCTTTTATTAAAACATAAAACATATATAGAGTGTATAGAATTTTCTCATTACAAAGAAAAAATAACTAATCATTTTTCCTATTCAAAAAAACAGACAGACTCCCATATAATAGATACAGAAGTAAGAGATTATTATCTAAGAGCATTGGAATCAGAAGAAATAGATTTAAAGTTTTTATTATATTATAAAATATTAACATTTTTTTATGAAAAAAGTAAAATAAATATTAAAGAAAAGATCGATAAATTAATTAAAGAATCAGAAGATATTCTTTTTTCTGTAAAAGAATTAGCAATTTTAGAAAATTTATTAGTAAATTTCTTTAATTATGAAAAATTTCTAGAAATAAATGAAGGAGAGTACAGGAAATGGTGTCAAAGAAAAATAAGTTTTGTTAAGCAAGCTCCAGTTATTTCTTGGAATTCAGATAAAGAAGATATATTACGAAAGATGGCAAAACGTTTTTATAAAATAAAATCTTCAATAAATTATGTTGAAAAAGGAAGAGAAACTTATAATAAATATAAGAAAAATCATATTTCAGAATTAACAGAAGAAGTAAAAGTAATAAAATCAATAGTTGAAATAGTATTGATATCTGAATATAATATAATTGAAGCATGACTATGATAAAAAATCTCTACCTTTTTTTACACTATAAAAAGATAGGTTTTTTATGACTATAAAGTCTTAAAAACTTATTTTTATACATATGTAACAAAAATATAAAATACTTTATTTACGAAAATTCGAACTTGAAAAATTTAATAAATATGCTATAATAGAGCATAAACAATATAGCAATTGTTAGCAAAGTACGCAAAAATTAGGTTTTATACCTAATTTTTTTTAGTTGAAGCTTATAAATATATATGTTATAATAAATACATAAACGAAGTTATAGTAAAAATCTGTGAGAAAAGTTAGGCTTTATGCCTAGCTTTTTTATTTTCCATTTGTTATAATATTTTATCGGCTTCACAGAGCCGAAAACTATAACTTCGGAGGACAGCTATGCGTACTTTGTTAATAGTCGTTATATTGTTTATAGCGATTAGCAAAAGACTGTATTAACAGTTCCTCAGCCCCATATGGGGCTTTTTTATATAAAAAATTTCCGTTTGAAAAGTGTACCAAAATAGCGGAACAAGTTAAAAGACGTTGGATATAGAGAGTGACTAAAAAATATAAAATAAAAATTTTTCCGTGCTAAATCCGCACGGCTGAACATTAAGAATTTTATACAAAAATTCTAAACGTTCTAAATTTATTGATTTAA
>NZ_JAMZGM010000225.1 GCF_024158605.1 Sebaldella sp. S0638
CCTGTACTTGAATTTGTTCCTTTGAAATCCAGTCCTTCTGCCTGTAATTGTATTTCAGCTTTATCAAGCTGGGCTTTTATGATATCGTACGCATCTTTAAAACTTCCTGCTCCTTCTAATGCTTTTGTGTAATCATCATTTAGGAAATACTTTTCAGCAAGACTTTTGAAAGTTTCTGATTCATAAAAGGCTTCAATAAGTCCGTCTTTTACACTGCTATAAATACTATCTCCTAAACTCATTGAAAACTGACTGAATGAATTTGTATCTAATGCATCCCTCATCGCTTTCTCAAGAGCATTTTTTATATCTGATGCTTTATCTTCAACAGCTGAGTCAGGAAACATTGCATTTATTACATCATCACTTAATCCGGCTCCTTTAGCCTGTGATTTCAATATATTCAGAACTTCATTCATATCATTTTTTATGTTCTCAGTACTTTTCAGCATTGTAAATTCATTCCAGAAGTTTAGGTTTTCATTTACAAAACTGCCAATATCTGTTCTTCCCGATAATCTAAAATCAGCTAATTTATCTGAGATATTTGAAAATTTATTATTGAAATTTTCTTCTAAGCCTTGGAAGTTTATGTCATAAAATACTTTTGATATATTTGTTCTAAGCTTAGTAAAATAGCTTTCCATTCCGGTAGCAATGGACATTATGGTTTCGTCACCTTCTATTATTTTCCCATAAAAGGCAGACTTTACATCATTAAAGGCACTTATTATGGTTTGCCCTTCCTGAATTAATGCATTTACCTGATTTAGGATTTCTTCCCTGTAGTTTTCCGGGTCTTTACCCATTCCTTTATAGATATTTTCAAGCTGTTTCTGGTATTCATTCCTTAACTCAAATACGTCTAATACTTCTACACCATCAAAACTCTCTAGTATTCCATTTTTGGGAAGATTAGCTGAATGTCTTTCCATAGTTTTTATGTCATCAATAAATCTTAGGAACTGTCCTTTTACCTGTTCTATATTGCTGTTATCAAGGCTGTTTTTCCCTAACTTCTTTTTAAGCATATTCATATCAAAGTTTTTTAAATATGAATCGTAGAACTGCTCAAGGCTTTTTGAATCTCTTGCTGTATATTTCCACGCATCTCCAAAATACTCATCAAATGACTGATTCAGTGTTGAATATGAATCTTTTGTTTTTGAACCTAATAATCTTCTTTTCTTACTTGAGCTGTGACCTGTCGCTGTTATGTTCTCATCAAACAGCTCTCCTGTTTTGTTTATCAGGTTATCGTAGTAATTTTTTTGTTTTGCTATGTTTTTATCTGAAGTATCATTTGCAATATTCTGAATAAGTTTAGTATTTAAATCTACTATAGAGCCAGTCAGGTCATTTATACTTTTTATGAGGTCCGTATTTTCCTTAAATTGTTTCTCATACCATTCTTCTGCTTTTTTTCTTTCCTCTTCATTTTTAGCTTTTTGCTTTTTACTGCTTCCAAAGCCTAATAAGTCTCCTGCACTTCTGAACAGTCCTACTCCTGTACTTACAAGACCTGTTACCATTCCTATGCCTGAGGTTACATTTGAAAGAAAGCCTCCTACTCCTCCAAGTATTCCACCTAGTTTTGAATTACTTGTTAAACTTGTATTTTTAAGGCTTTCCGCCAAAGCTGATAAGCTCTCTACTGTTGTGGCAAGATTCTTTAGGAAATCATCTTTTAGTACTTCTCCTGCTGTACTTAAATGCCCTGCCAGTTCATCTAATTGACTTTTCACTGTATCAAACAGTGTGAGGTTTGCTATGCTTCTCACTGCTGCATCCGAACTTGTGGCTAGTTCCTTAAGGCTTTCAATAAATCTTTTCTGATATTCTTCCTGGTCCTTTAGATAATCTCCACTTGGTTTAAAATCTGCCATTACTTCCCTGAATGCATTTCCAAAAGCTTCATTGTATTTATCCCTGTATATTCCGCCTATATCTGTTCCAGCTACTGCTTTATCAAAAAGGTCTTTTACTCCGGATATCAGACTTTCCTGTATACTTTGTGGATTTACATTTAAAAACAGATCTTCTATTCCTTTTTCAAATTCATATACTTGTGAGCTTTGTCTTGCTATTTCTCTTTGTTCTCTTTCATTCTTCAATGCTTCAAC
>NZ_JAMZGM010000226.1 GCF_024158605.1 Sebaldella sp. S0638
ATTTCAAAACACCTCTTTCTTTTTTTATTATATCATTGTTTAGATTTTGGTGTTCCTACTTTACTATAGCACTACAACTAATCTTCTTTGATATTTGGGAACTTTCAATATTTTTTTTAAAACATCATATTTCTCTAATGAAATTGTATAGTTATTATTCATACACAACCCTCCTTAAGATTTTATATATTATTATATCACAACTTTAATTTATTACAAATAAAAAAGCACCCCTAGAGTGCTTAGTTTTATTATTGCGGATATGCTGATAGCATCACACCGATTTGTTCTGAAAAGTTCCAAGAATATTTTACATTTTTATAAACAAAATCTCTTGATTTTTTTAAATCTGATTTACTGTCACCTATCAGTTTTAATCCTTCCAACAAATTTCCCCTGTCTTCTTTTGTCGTATTGACGTCGGCCATACTTATTATACCACCCACACCCATAATTATATTAAATCCTGATTGAGTTGACCCGTCTCCACTTCCTATCATAGTTATTCCTGTTGCTTTTCCTGTTTTAGGAGAAGAGGTAATAATATAACAAACATGTTCACTAGCACAAAACATATCTGTATTAATTTCAGCTTTTTCAGACTTCTCGTTGGAAATTTTCAATTTTTGATCTCCTAAAGAGTTGTTAAATTTTTTAAAATTATCTTTTACTTGTGCTGGATTTAATCCGAATTCTTTTTCCTGCTCTTCTTTCGGAACTTCCTCTGGTTTAGACTCTTCTGTCTTAACTTCCTCTTTGGGGGCTTCTTGTTTCGGTGGTTCTGTTTTCTTTTCCTCAAAAGCAACTTTTCCAGTTTCTATGTCTTTAGACTCATCTAGCATTGCACCTATTCCGCCAGATACTAAACTCCCTAAAGCCAAAACTCCAAAAACTATTAACCCTATTACAAGACCTGTTTTCTTTTTGCCTTTTTCCATACTCTGTAAACCTCCCTACAAAATATTTTATAATTATTATAGCATAAATTCAAATAAAAACTATTGACTTTTTTAATTTTTAGGGTAAAATAATAATGAGAAGATAATTGTCATAGTTTACACTCCTTTTAGATTTTAATTTACCTCCCAATACAGGGAGGTTTTTTCTTGACATATATCTATAAATCTGATAAATTAATAGTAGATTTTACGTTTTGACTTCGTAAATCAATCCTTATAGACGACCTTAAGTTTTTAGGGTCGTTTTTCATTAAAATTTTCGCATTTTTTCATTATGTTTTTAACAATTATGTGTTATCATACCTATATAACAACATAAATTAACATTACATCATAAACTTATTTCTAAGTATAATGCGGGCACACTCCTATATCTTTAGGAGTGTTTATTTTTTAAAAAAATAAAGAACCCAATCACTCAGGTTCTTAAAATAACTCTTTCAAATCCGTCACAGCTCTTTCTTCAAACTGTTCCATTTTTCTATAGATTTTATATCTTTATTTTTCACTGCTTTTTGAAACTCTACGAACTGTTTCAACAAGACATTTTTTAATCATTAAAAGAAAATACACTAAAAAATAATAAAAATATAAATATTAATTTTTTCATACTTTCATTCCACTCTTTATTTTTAAAAATCAGCAGGTTCTAACACAAAAGGCTTTCTTGTATCAATATAGACCTTTATTTGATCTTCTCCTATAAACTCTAATTTAAATTTATCATTATTCATTAACTTTCCTGACAAAACCCCTTTTTCCGGATTACTGACACTTTTTGAATCAATATCAACACAACCTTTCATACAACTATCAGTCGGAATTACTTCGATCTGTCCTCTTACTGTCATTTGCCCTGCTATATCACTTATTTCAATATAGCTCAATCCATATTGATATTCTCCCAACTTAACTGGAAATTTTCCTGCACAAGCTAAATTTATAACTGCCAAGAATACGAACAATACTTTTTTCATAATATTTATAATACCTCCTATTAATTTATATATATATATTATAACATCAATATGAAGTATATTTGAAGATATTTTATTTTATTTACTATAATATAAAATAAAAGAACCCAATAATTAATCAGGTTCTTCATCTTCCTTATTTAATCTCTCAAATACTTTTCTCAAAAACTCCGGTA
>NZ_JAMZGM010000227.1 GCF_024158605.1 Sebaldella sp. S0638
TCTCCTAAAGAATATTTGAAAAAAATTTCATAATAGACAAGATAAATGTGTCCACATTATTGACATAAGTACAATAAAGGAAACTTCAAGAGACTTAGCCCGTACTCTGGATGACAAAGCAGGAGTAGAAAAATATACACAGGAAATAAAGAAACTAAATGAACAGTTGTACTTTGCTAATACAGGAAAAGAATATAAGAAGAAAACAGAAGAATTAACTTACAATATAAAATCGGACAATAATAAGGAAGTTTACAAAGAACTTATTCAAAATATAGAAGGGTATATAACAGCTTCCAAAGCAGACCTTGACAAAAGATACAATGAGGGACTGGATGATTATTCAACATATCTTGATAAACAGGCAAAGTTGTATGAAGGAATAGAGGATACATATGATAAGCTCGGACTATCCAATGAAAAATTAGCAGCAGTGATGGAGAAAAACAGGTTAGAACAGGAGAAAATAAGTAACAGTTTATCTGAAAAAATAAAAGAAATAATAAGAGTAGGGGAACTTACAGGGAAAACTAAAGGTGAAATAGGAAAAGAAATAGAAAGTGCCATGAAAAATACTAATGAGGGTAGAGCTAAATTAATATTTGACATGGAAAAGGCAGATCCGTGGCTTAAGGATTATGTGAAAAATATAAAATTACCAGAAGTATCATCAGTTAATCAGGAAAAAATAGTAGAACTTGAAACAAAGCAGGTAGAACTGCAACAGGAAAAAGTGAAATTAACAGAACAGGAGATTTCACAGCTACAAAAGGATAAGAAATCAGCAGAAGAATCGGTAAAAGAATATGATGCCCAAATAGTAAGACTGGAAAAGCTATTCTCAGGAAGCTCATCAGGTTTAAGGGATAAGAAGTCAGGAGAGCGTGCAAATGAAATAGAGAGGCTCTATTCTTTAAGGGAATTAGATGGAAAAAGACTAGATGATATAAATGAGAGTCTGAATTCAGGATTCAAGACAGTGACCAAAAATACAGAAGTACTGGTATCAGAAGCTAAGAGTAGTAATGTGCAGGGCAAAAAAGATGGAAACCAGCCGGATTTAATAGCAGCTGGATTTCAAAAATATAATTCCTATCTAAAAAGCTCATATAATAGTAAAACTGGAATAGATTTTAGCCAGTATGATAGCATAGAAAAAATAAAGGCATTGTATGAGGAAACTCTGAAAAAAATAGATATAGTAAAAAATAGAAAAGATAATGCTGTTAATAACTCAATGCTTGAAGCCCTGACAAAACTATCCGAATTACTAAAACCTCTATTAGGTATAGAAGCTTTAAATACGACAGATATACACAGTACAAAAATATCAGAACTTGAATCAGAGAAAAGCAGGCTAAAGTCAGAATTAAAAGCAATAGAAGATAAATATTCGAAATATACAGATAGCAGAGGTCTTGAGGGTGGAAAATTAGCAGAGCCATTAGCAAAGCGAATAGTAGAAATAGATGAGAGTATTATAAAATTAAAAGAATTTGGAACTGTAGCAGCTCAGGTATCTGAGAGTGCAGGAAAAACATCAATAGCTTTGGGAAATGTAGAAGAAAAAGTAAACGACTATATAAAAGCCGTAGAAGAGCAAAAACAGAGCGTGACAGATGAGAAAATAAAAAGAGAAGATAACAGGAAAATGGATCTCAGCGAAACATTTGAAAAAGGAATAGAAGATCTGTTTTTAAATATAAATCCACAGGGGTTACAGGAAAGTCTAATATCCGGAGTAAAAGACCTGTTTGATAAAGCAGTAACCGGAACAGATATAGGCGGTGTATACCGGGATAAATACAATGAAGCTTTTGGAAATGCTTTCAGGGAAGTAATGGCAGACTTCAAGCCAAGTGGAAATTATCTTAAGGACCAGGAGGAATATCAAAAAAGGTTTATAGAAGCTCTGAAAGAACTTGCGACAAGTTCGGATGCAGCAGTAAGAAGTATAGCCAACCTCACACTGTTTGATACAGTAAAAAATCAGTTAGATGAACTGGCAGGGCATCTATCAACAGCAGGAGAAGTATTAAAAGATGATTTTTTAAAGAATCTTGCCACAACAGTAGAAAGTTTATCAGCCTTAGCGGAAAGTCT
>NZ_JAMZGM010000228.1 GCF_024158605.1 Sebaldella sp. S0638
AGGAGCAAGGAAATATGATGACGGATTACAGTTGAGAGGTTGGACTTTATGCAGGAAACATCATCAGCAGAGGGAGAATATGCCAATAGATGAATTTATGGAGTATTGGCATATATCTGCGATAAAGTTAAGTCCTACATTGGTGGCTTTAGGACAAAAATTATATCCAGAACAGTTTAAGGCATTTGATATAGAAAAGTATAGGACTAAGATAAATTATGAGGTACAGGAGTTTTTGGAGAAGAATAAGGGGAAGGTGTTTAGGCAGGGGATAGCTTGTATATAAATATGGACAATGGGAATTGAATATTTAGTCTTGTATATTTATTAATTATGTTTTTTGTGATATAATTTTGTGACAACACACTCAAAAATAAATATGGATTTAGTAACAGTAGACAAAAGTAGATTTAATGATGCTATTAAAGCATATTTTTTATGGAAAGAATTAAATGCTCTTATAAAAAATAATCATAGCAGAGGTGTCAATATTCCAGAAACTATAACAGAGACCTTACTTTGTTATGTAACAGGATTTAAATTAAATAAAGGTTCTGGTGGAGATGCCTTTGATGAGGTAAATAATAGGATAATAGAAGTTAAGGCTACAAGTAATTTTGAAAGAGATACAAGTAGCTTTAGTCCAAAAGAAAAATTTGATGATTTACATTTTGTTAGGTTGAATCAAAGAGAAGATAAAATGTATTTTTATGATTTAGGGATAAATGATGAGATATTAAAAAAAGTGAAAGTTAATAAGATGGAAACTTTGGAAATGCAACAAAATGCAGGAAGACGACCTAGATTTTCTATAATTAAGCAAATTATTGAAATAGATAATATAAAGGAATATTCCATTTTAGACTTAAGAGAAAAAAAAATTATCAAAAAGTAGGAGGGCAGTGTGTTGTCTATCCTATTAAAAATGGAGGTAAGATGAAAGTAGCAAGTTTTTTTGCGGGAGTAGGGGGAATTGATTTAGGATTCAAAAAAGCAGGGTTTGAAGTAATTTGGGCTAATGAAATAGATAAATACGCAATGGAAACATTTAGAGAAAATTTTGAATGTCAAACTGCCTTAGGGGATATTAATAACATTAAAACTAAGGATATACCTAAATTTGATATTATGATTGCAGGTTTTCCTTGTCAAGCTTTTAGTTTAGCAGGTTATAGGAAAGGGTTTGAAGATGAAAGAGGAGAATTGTTTTTTCAATTAATAAGAATCATAAGAGACAAAAAACCTAAAATTGTTTTTCTGGAAAATGTAAAAAATTTAGTGAGTCATGATAAGGGAAATACATTTAAAGTAATAAAAGAAGCTCTAAAAGAAAAAGGTTATGAATTAAAGCATCAAATTTTGAATGCTAAAGATTATGGAATACCTCAAAATAGAGAAAGGATATATATAGTAGGTTTTTTAGATAAAAAGAAGGCAGAAAAGTTTAAATTTCCTAAACCAGTAAAATTATCTAAGGATTTAGCTGATGTAATAGATTTTGATGGACTAAAAGATGAAAAATATTATTATAGAAGAGATAAACAAAAATTTTATGATAAATTAGAAGAAGCAATAAAAGGAAAGCACACATTATATCAGTGGAGACGTCAATATGTTAGGGAAAATAAGTCTAATTTATCTCCAACATTAACTGCAAATATGGGAACAGGAGGACATAATGTTCCTTTAATATATACAGATAATGGAATTAGAAAATTGACTCCTAGAGAATGTTTTAATTTGCAAGGTTATCCTAGGAATTTTAAATTACCACAATTAGTTTCTGACGCCCAACTATATAAACAAGCAGGAAATTCCGTTGTAGTTCCTGTTATAGAAAAAATAGCTAAAGAAATAAAAAAAGTTTTATAACAAGACTAAATAAGGTCTTGTTTTTTTATTACAAAAATAAAGGAGGGAAAATGAACATAACAGACCATGCCCTAATGAGATGGGCACAGAGAATAGAAGAAGAGCATATAAGCAGTCAGGTAGCATTTAAAGACTGGAAAGCCTTAAATCCTGAAAAAGTAACTCAGTATGAAAAGGATTTGAGAGAAGCTTTTAAAA
>NZ_JAMZGM010000229.1 GCF_024158605.1 Sebaldella sp. S0638
TGGCTTTCTCTCTTTCTTCATTTTGAAGCCTTAATTTATTTTTCTTTATGTTCGCTATCAGTTCCCTTATGAATACTCTCTTATCTTCAACCAGAGATTCCATTTCCACATCTGCAAACAGTTTATATTGTACATAATTGTTTCTTAGCAGTACTGTCTCCTCTTCTTTTAATTCAAACCCTTCAAGCTCTAATCCTATATATACCCTTGCTTCCTCTGAATAATCTGATATTTTCTCTGTTATCTTCTCATCTGTATATCCCAGTTTATTTAGTCTTAATTTTAGAGCCTGAGGGAGCTCGTAATCTGCTCCCATTAGCTGTCCTCCTATGCAAAAGTTATATCTATTCTTCTTACTGACCTTTTCGCTACAATAATAGGAGTAAATCTTGAATATGCTATCTCTTTTCTGACTTTATTATCTTTGTCTATTTTTGTTTCTAATACATATCTACCATCAACATAACCCGGCATATCTCCTATCATCTGCTTTATTCCTGCGTAACCCCTATGTAGTTTTGTTGTATTTAGAAGTGTCATTCTGTTATCATTGGCTATTACAATATCATCAAATGGATCATATGTTGTGTTTGCCTGTTCCAGCAGAACATTGAATATTCTTGCTATTACTATATTTACATTACTCTTATTTATTTCTCCTAATTGCAGAGCTTCTGCCTGTCTCATAAATTTTTCATCTTTTAGTAAGTGGTCCACTATTTTTGAACCTATCAGTACTTTATTTGGAGCAAATCCATTTTCATTACAGTATTTCTGATGCTGTTCTACAAAGTAATTTACAAATGGATTTGATGTATTAATTGTCTTTGTTATCAGACTTCTAAGGTCAAATTTTATTGTTTTATTTGGATTATTTGTAGCTGAATATTCTCCTATATCCAACACTTTGGCACATACTAAGTTCTGCCCTTTCAGTATCTTTATCTTATTTCTTCTTGCTGCTTTATACATTACACCGTCTTCGGCTTTTACAAGAGCATTATTTACATACATGGATGCTCCCTGTTTTACCCTTAAGGCATCATCTGCTGTTAATGTGTATTCTGCCTTAAATACTCCAGGTACAATTATATTATCTGTATAATCCTCATCTTTTTTAGTATGTTCCCCCAGATAATCGTCTTCCGGTGATAATGGTGCTACTTCTTCTGTTTCTATTAATTCCGTATATTCTATTTCCCTTGCTGCTGAAGTTATTTCTTCTCCTTTGAATAAATCTAAAAATGGTGTTGTTACATCCACTGTTACCGCATCCATTACTCCTTGTCTTTTTCTTATCTCTCTTAAAAATTTATTGTTCTCGTCTAATATTGGCATTAGTCTATCTCCCTTCTAGTCTCTGTTTTTGAAAACTCTTTAAAATACAAATCTTTTATTTTCAGTTGTTCTACTGTCTCTATATCTAATGTTTCATAAGCTGCCATCCATTTTATATTTATTTCACCTGCTCTTATTACTTTTCCTCTTTCTCCGGCATCTAGTTTTTTTCCTTTTCCTAAACCTGCTTCCAGTACACCTATACACTCACTTGTAGTACCACTAACATAATTAACAATTTTCCCGTCTGCATAGTCTACAGCTACAAGTCCACCATCCTCAATGTCTTCCTTTAACTCATAAAAGTCAAATCTTTTTGGTGCTATGATCAGTGTGGCTTCTTTATATTTCTTTTTTTCCTGTCTCATTAGTTTTTACCTCCCTGTATTTTTTCTACAAATGATCTTCCCTCGTTATACCCGTTTACACCCATACTATTATCTGAACCGTCTCCATCAATATTTATATCTCCTGAATAATTTGTAAATCCTGAAAATTCCGGAATCTTTTTCATAAATTCCTGTAATCCGTCATAAAGTGATGTATCTTTTTTGTTAAATTCCCAGTTCACTTCACTTTTAAGGCTCTCTTCCACTATCTTTTCAAAGAACGGTTTGAAAGCAGGAACTATCTTTTTATCATGTTCTTTCATGAATTCCTGTACTTTAGCTTTATCCTCTGCTTCTTTTGTTATTCTTGCCGTGATTTC
>NZ_JAMZGM010000230.1 GCF_024158605.1 Sebaldella sp. S0638
GTATTTAGTATACTTACGATAAATCCGTTAGCTTTTTTACCAAGAATTTCCTCAAATCTCTTTTTTATAACATTTTGGTGTAAAAGGTCTTTAATACTAAGTTCCTTAGCGGGTAAATTATCATTGTTTTTAATAGTGGCCATATTCATCTCTCCTCGAATTCAAAATTTATATTATTGTCCTGACAGTATTTAAGTAGTCCTTTGGCTATTTCTTTTTCTAAGCCGTTTACCTGAATAATAATGTAACTATTCTTTTTTTCATTATTAACAGATGGTTTTGGTGTAGAAGTAACCGTAAAATGAGAACTAGCTTTATTAGACTGTGCTTTTAATTTTTCCTCAGTCTCTTTAATTGCTTTTTCTTCTGCCTCTTTCACAGCCTTTTGTTTATCTACCTCGGCATTTTTTCTCATTTTATCTTCAGTTTCTATAATGTCTTTTTCTTTTTCAGAAATGTATCCAAGAATATGTTCTTGTTTCTCGCCAAACATATGGATAATATCCTCAATTTTTATCTTATTTTCAATATTTTTATTCACACCCTTAAGCACTAGCTCAATAGAATTATATTTAGAATTTAGCCTGTTTATCTGCTCCTGAATGTCAGTTTCAATGGTATTCATTTTACAACCTTTTGTTTCCCATTTATCATAATCATCAATAAACTGTTCAAGGTCTTCATTAACAAGAGATTTTACAAGAACCTTTTTTAGTTCTCCGATTTTCTCCCACTTAAGATCAATCCTTTTTTGGTCAGCTAGTTTTTCTAAGTCATGTAAGTGTTTTCTGACAGTTTCCAGTCTATTGACATATGAAGTAAGATTTTCATTATATACTTTAGTTTCAGATTCCAGATAACTTTTAAGTTCTTTTCTGAAATTATCAATCTGAGTTTTTGAGTTTGATATGTCTTTTCGAAGTAATGATGTTGATTCAAGGTCAAAGTCATCATTGTAAATAATATTTTTATATTCTTCAATTTCAAGTGTAGTTTGCTCTAAAAGTTCCCAGTCTAATAATTCGGGGCTAATTTTAGCAGGGGTAATAAGTTCCTTATTAAAAGCAAGAACCAATTGTCCTGTATTTTTATTTTCTTCCATATTTTCCTCCAATTCCAATAGGATATTCTTTAATATATGGTGGTTCAATGTCATTAGTGACATAAGACCAGAATTCTATTTCTTTTTGTTTGAGTTCTTCAATTCTGTTCATCCATTCATTTTTATATATGGTGTATGTTTTAAGCTGTTTGTTTAGGTCAAAGGTATCAGAATTATCTTCAAAACACTTGAATCTGATATCAGCTACAAGGACTGCAAAATCATAATCAGTAACAAGGAAGTAATGAAGTACCTGATATAGGTAATTTTCCGGAATGGTGTCGTTATTCTCCTCGTCTTTCCAAAGCTCTTTATATGTTAAATACTGGTGAATGGTAGTAGTTTTAATTTCAAGTATACCAATATCACCATTAGGTAGAATAATTTCGCCGTCTAAAGAAGCTCTGATAAAATCATATTTAGGATGTACATAAAGTTCCTTGACTTCTCTTATTACCTTATCAGGATTATCAATGGCATAGAGCTTTCTGACAATAGGCTCTAATTTATGACCTCTTTCCATGGCAGAATTAGTTTCATCAAGTTTATTAATTTTACCGGATTTTTCAAGCCATAAATCTACAATGTTTTTATTTCCATGTTGTTCTATATCCATAAGTAATCCGGCATCACTACCGCCTATACCTTGTTTTCTAAGTCGAAGCCATTCATCATGGGTAGAATATGGGATTTTTTTAAACATATTATTCCCTCCCTTTAAAATCCGTCGTATTCTTCACAAAAAGAAGAATCAACCGTCTCTCTGTCATAGTAGAGGCAATAACCGTCATTTTTCCAATTAAAATAAATACATTTGATGCACATTTCCATTTTTATTCCTCCTTGCTTTGGTGTTAGTATGAAAAAGTGGACACAAAAATCTTGATTGTGTAAACTAATTGAGAGAAGGCAGGTGTCCGAAA
>NZ_JAMZGM010000231.1 GCF_024158605.1 Sebaldella sp. S0638
TTTCAAAACACCTCTTTCTTTTTTTATTATATCATTGTTTAGATTTTGGTGTTCCTACTTTACTATAGCACTACATAGTAGCTGTCATTGACACCCTAAGCTAGATTTAAGGTCTGTCAAAAATGTACACTTCTTATAAATAAGGATACTAATATTTTAATGTACTACAAACCCTGTATTTGTAATGGTATAACAGAACGTTATCCCATGACAATTAAGGACTGAGTAATTTTATCACCCCTCTGTCGTGATTTGCGACACAGGTATAGATATCAAGATGATGTAGTGAAACGCTACTCGATTGTAAATACTGTCTTTAAATATGCTTTGATTATTGATAGTTTTAAAATCCAAGCTATGAAAAAGTTTACTCTTGTTTTATGCTTTTATAAATAAAGTTAGTCTCCCAGAAATTTTAAGTGATATTTAAAGTATGGTCAAATTATAAAAAAAAATAGTCTATCATAAACTGGATAGGACATGAAGCTAAAAAAATTAAATAAATATATGGATATTAGGATTCGCAAGACCCGTTAAAATAATATACTCTCGAAGTACCTTTTATATCCCATATCGATATTTAAAACGAAGTGTGCAAGGCTAGCTTACGTCGTCATTTATTAATGTTAATTACTTACTAATAAGCTTCACAGCAATTTAAGGAATTATCTAAACGAAACGCAATAAAAATTTTTTTGATAAAAAAATAGTCATATCTTAGGATCATGAGATCCTTGAATCATGATATGATCAGAAAGTAGCTTGAAAAAAGCAATATAAAAAATAACACTCTAAATATTTGAGTGTTATTTTAATTTTAGGAGTTTAAAGTAAAATTCTTAATTTAAATATATGATATCATAATTTTTATAAAAAGTATAGATATACTTACTTTTTTATTTTGAATTTAAACTATAATGAAATAAAAAAGGAATTTTATTATGAAAAGTCATATAACAGATTTAGATAAATTGATATCACAAAGAATATTGAAAATAAGGAATAGGTTAGAAATTCCATCATATAAAATAGCGGACTATTTAAATGTCTCCTCTTCTTTTGTAAGAGCAGTTGAGAGTCATACAATGAAATATAATGTAAAACATATTTATCTAATAGTCCAGTTTTTTAATGAATATGATGAGTTCATAGATTTTAATGACATATTTCCGGAAAGAGACGATGAATTGATAGTAGAATTACAGGAGACTAAAAAAGTAAATAACAAATATCAGAAAGAAATATAAGTATATTTGAATAGAAAATTCTAAAATAAAGTATTAAACTAATTTAATAAAAAAATAATACTTCAGATTTTAGGAGTGTTATTTTTATTTATCTTAAGCAAGGTAGTTATCTTTTAATAACTTTATGTTATGATATTTTTTTATTTTCGTCTACTCAAAAGGTACTTAAATTTAAAAATATTTTTATAGAATTGTATTGGTGATACTAAATGGTAACGATAAATAGATTAGGTAAAGAAATTATTAAAAATATAAAGAATTTGAGAAAGAAATTTTCTTTAACTACAATAGATATTTCAACGCATTTAAACGTATCTAATGCTTTTGTGAGAAATGTTGAGGCTGGATATAAAAAGTATAATTTAAAACATTTGTATTTAATTTATTGTCTATTTTATGAATTAGATCCAAGTGTAACTTTTGATATGATTATTTATGGTTATGATTCAGATTTAATAATTGAATTACAAGATACAAAAAAAGTTAATAATAAATATATCAAAGATGAATAAAAACTATAAAAAAATCTGCTGGAGAAAAAATGTAAGTTAAAAAATTGCTTAGCTGATGAGAAGAAATATTAGTTTAACATTGAAGCTTCAGAGAAAGAATATTTTATGAATCTAATTTCTAAAAAAATATTGACAAAGCAAAAGATATAAAGGGAGTGTGCAAGAAAGTCTGTAAATTAAATCTGATATAATAAAAGATTTGTTTTTCATATATTGATTT
>NZ_JAMZGM010000232.1 GCF_024158605.1 Sebaldella sp. S0638
CAGATGTATGGACTTTTGCCTTCAATTAGACTGTCAGAATCGTTATTTAAATTAACCCATTCGCCTAAAAGGCAAGCATATACATTTTTAGCCATAAAAATATAATATCCTTTCAAAATAAGATAAGGAGATTATAACACAAAATTAAATATTTAAGAAAGGACAAAACCATATGGAATTTAAAAATTATTTATCATCAATGTTTACAGAAACACAGACAGAAGTATTGAGAGTATGTCTAAGGGACAACTCACCTGTACATATTTATGGTCCGCAGGGATCGGGAAAAACAATGCTGGTAGAGGGATTAAGAAAATTGGGATTTCAGAATATAAGTGAACCGGGTGATGCCGATTTTGAATTAACAGGAGGTGCCTTTTCTATCCCTATTGATAAAGAAGATTTAACAGTTTTAAGAACTAAAAAAGGACCCCTTGAAGTGATATTGCCAAAAGATGATCTTTTTAGAGGAAACGCACGAAAAATTGTGGAATGGATCCACGGTTAGAAAGATGAGGTAAATATATGGCGAATCCAGAAGAATCATATTTAATATTTTTAGTAACATCTATGGGAAATCAGGTTCTGGCACTACTAGATTGTTGTATTCTTGCGAGCGGTCTGCGAAAGTCTTTAAAAAAGGTTTTGTTATTATCGGCAGGTCTAGCTCACGCGCTATCGCTCGTGCTTCTAGTAGTATTGAATATCCTATTATGAATAATAAAAAAGTGAGGTATCAAAATGACAGAAATAAATGCAGTATTGGAATATTTACGGGATAATCCAAAAGCAATGAATAAGGAAATAGCAGATAATCTGAAAATAGATTACGGCAATGTCAAGTCATATATCAATAGATTAAAAACTGGCGGATATATAGAAGTACAGGGGCAGGGGATAACAAGAACTGTAACAGTATTAAAAGAAATGTCTGTTAGAGAGAAACCCACATCTAAAAACAGTTATAAGAAAGAAATCATAGAAACTATGATTGATAAGTATATGGAAGATTTCAAAGACAGCGGAACACTAAATGACAGAATAGAAGTCGGGAAAGTAATTTTAAGATTACTTGAAAAGTTATAGAGGAGGAAAGAAATATGGGAGGATTAATAATTGTAAATAATAAACAGCTAGAAACAAAAGAATACAAAGGGCGAAGAGTGGTAACATCTTGGGATATAGCGAAGGTACATGGGCGGGAAGTCAAAAAGATAAACCAACAATTTGAAAGAAATAAAGATAAATTAGTAAAAGAAAAAGATTATTTTTTGATGAGCAGAGAGGAATTCTCTGGGTCACTCAAAGTGACTCAGAAATTTATACCTAATAATGTTAAGGAAATTCCGCTTTTTACGGAATCGGGATATTTGATGCTGAATAAAACTTTCAATGATGATTTATCTTGGGAGATACAAAGGCAGTTAATAGATAATTACTTTAAAACTAAAGCCTTAAAAGTACCGACAACAATGAAAGAAGCCTTACAAATAGCTATAGATCTGGAAAATGAGAATCGGGAACTGCACGCTAAAATAAAGCATGACGAACCTAAATTAGATTATCTGAGTGATGTTTTGGAATCAGAGGGGACTTTATTAGCGACACAAATAGCAGCGGATTATGGGTTATCGGCAATAGATTTAAATAGAAAACTTCATGAAGAAGGTTTAATCAGAAGAGTAGGCAGTCAATGGGTTCTATATAAGAAACATATGAATAAAGATTATGCAGACTCAGAAACGACTTTATATTTTGACAGAAAAACAGGAGAAGAGAAATTAAAAGTAGAAACTAAATGGACGGAAAAAGGTAGATTGAAAATTCATGAGATATTAGCAGGATTAGGAATAGAGGCAAAAGTAGTGTAATGGTCAAGCAAAATGGGAACATTAGGATCCAAAGAAATTGAATCTAGCCTGGTAAGGAGTAATAAACCCA
>NZ_JAMZGM010000233.1 GCF_024158605.1 Sebaldella sp. S0638
GTCAGGACACCCGGGTATAGTGTTAGGTGCGGCACCTATGGCTTACACACTTTGGAGCGAACATCTTAATGTAAACCCGAAAGAACCTGAATGGCTGAACAGAGACAGATTCGTACTTTCAGCGGGACACGGGTCGATGTTAATATATTCATTATTACATTTAAGCGGTTTTGATGTGTCAATGGACGACATAAAGAATTTCAGACAATGGGGATCAAAGACACCGGGACATCCTGAGTTTGGACACACAAAAGGAGTGGACACGACAACAGGTCCTCTTGGACAGGGAATTGCAACAGCTGTGGGAATGGCACTTGCAGAAACACATCTTGCAAAGAAATATAATAAAGAAGATATGAACATAATAGATCACTTTACATATGTAGTATGCGGAGACGGAGACCTTATGGAAGGTGTGAGCGGAGAGGCAAGTTCGTTTGCAGGGGTTCAGAAGCTGGGGAAACTGGTAGTGCTTTATGATTCTAATGATATATGTCTTGACGGAGAAACAAGAGAAACATTTACTGAAGATGTGGCTAAGAGATATGAAGCTTACGGATGGCAGGTTCTTACAGTAAAAGACGGCAATGATCTTGGAGCAATAGACGCAGCAATAAAAAAAGCGAAAAAAGATACAGCAAAACCAACATTAATAGAGATAAAAACAGTGATAGGATACGGAGCACCTACAAAGGCAGGAAAGAACAGCTCACACGGAGCACCTTTAGGGGCAGATGAAACTAAAGGATTAAGAGAATATCTAAAATGGAGCTATGAGCCGTTTGAAGTACCAGCAGAAGTATATGACGACTATAAGAAGTCAGTAGCAGACAGAGGGACTGCAAAATCAGAAGAATGGAAAGCCCTTGTAGGAAAGTATAAGGAAAAATATCCTGAACTTGGAAAAGAAATAGAAGAAATATCAGCAGGAACATTATTTGATAATATGAAGATAGAATTTCCGGCATATGAAACAGGACATTCACAGGCAACAAGAAATGCATCAAATGATGCAATAAATGCAATAGCATCTTCAATACCGAACTTCATAGGAGGATCAGCAGATTTAGCACATTCGAATATGACAATGATAAAAGGAGAAGGACTGTTTGATGCAGAACATAGAGAAAACAGAAATATCCAGTTTGGAGTAAGAGAATTTGCAATGGGAGCAATAATGAACGGGATGGTTCTGCATGGAGGATTAAAGACATTTGGAGGGACATTCTTTGTATTTAGTGACTATGTAAAAGCAGCAATAAGATTATCGGCATTAATGGGATTACCAGTAACTTATGTACTGACACATGACAGTATAGCAGTAGGAGAAGACGGACCGACACATGAGCCGATAGAACAGCTTGCAGGATTAAGAGCAATACCGAATATAAATGTAATAAGACCGGCGGACAGCAAGGAGACACAGGGAGCATGGAAAGTGGCTGTAGAAAGTAAAAAGACACCTACATTACTTGTATTAAGCAGACAGAACCTTGATGTAACAGCAGGCTCATCAATGGAAGAAGTAGCAAAGGGAGCTTATGTATCTTATGAGACAAATAAAGACTTTGGAAGAATAATAATAGCAACAGGATCAGAAGTATCACTGGCAGTGGGAGCAGCAAAGGAACTGGAAAAAGCAGGAGAATCAGTAAGGGTAGTAAGTATGCCTAGTATGGAACTGTTTGAAAGACAGAGCTGTGAGTATAAGGAAAGTATTCTTCCGAAAGGGATAAGAAACAGAGTATCACTGGAAATGGGATCGACATTTGGATGGCATAAATATGTAGGAATGGATGGACTTGCAATAGGAATAGATACATTTGGAGCATCAGCGCCTGCAGGAAAAGTAATAGAAGAGTATGGATTTACAGTAGAAAAGATTGTTAATAAGATAAAGGGATAAT
>NZ_JAMZGM010000234.1 GCF_024158605.1 Sebaldella sp. S0638
TTATTTCTTTTCTTCTTGAAGGTATTAATATTTTTCTTCCCATTCCTGAATCCTCCTTTCTACACCACTTTTGGCTTCTTGTTTTTGGTCTTTTCCACTAGGGCTAGCTCGTAGCCTAGGGCATTGGCGTATTTTTCTATCATATCCATTCTAGGGTTTTGATTTTTGCTTAGCACTCTACTAAACATGCTTGTCATATTTTTGTAATCAAATCCATTCTCTTTGCAAAAAACTTCCCTTGTTCCATATTTTAATTGTATATCATTGCTTAATTTTAAAATTATGTTTTTTATATCCACTTCGCCCTCCTTTGTTCACATTTTTGCATATTTTCAAATTAAAAAAAATATATATTTAAAGTATACACAATTACGTGATTAAAGTCAACAAAAAAATAATACCTTAATACGGTATTATTAGTAACTATATTTTTTACTCATTTTACGTATAAGATAAATTGCTACGCCGATTATTTTTATTTCATCATTTCCGTTTATCTCTATAGGTGAATACACTTGATTATAACTGTATAAATATGGTCTGTAATCCTCGAATCTCAAACATTTTATATATCTTTCACCATTTACTTCAACAATAACATTTTCATTATTCAATTCTTCATAATTGCAAACCATATTTGGATCTGCGATCAAAATATCGTTCGGTCTATACTCCGGTAACATAGAATCTCCTAGAACTCTTATCGCAAAAATATTCTTTATTCTCTGTATCTCTCTTGGTAAAGTTAATTTTATTGTTTCTTCTTCTTCGTCCATAACCAATAATCCGTTTCCTGCACTCGCTGTAAACAATGGTATTTCAACCTCCGATATATCAATTTTCACATTTTTTAGTGGCAACTCTTTATCTTTGATTTCTTTCGTTATCTCTTTAATTTTCCCCATGTAAAAGCTTTCCATGATTTCCTTTTTATAAGCTGGAAAGGCAAGCATAACTTTATTTATATATTTTTCAGTTACATTTCTTCTACCTGTTTCTATCTGATTAACAAGCGAACCAGCTGATCCTATCACCTCCCCCATTCTTGCAACACTATAATTGTGTTCTTCTCTTATTTTTTTTAACAAATCCCTTATATCCATTGTAATTCTCCTTCATTTTTCTACATTATATACTTTTTTTTATATTTTTTCAAAAAAAAGTTGACATCATTCACATGTTTGTGTATAATAGATTTATAGAAAAAATTTTAAGTGTATCATACACAAAAAGTGAATGTTCACAAACGTGAATAAATCAACCATAAACAAAACAGATGACTTGCAGGTGTCAAAGATAAAAAAAACTAATATAAGGAGATGATAACATGAACTATGGGGAAGCAAAGAAAAAGGTAATGGAGCTGTTTAAGGAAAGCAAATTAAGTAGTAACGAAGCATTACTGTTAGTAAAAGAGGTCGAAGTCTTGGTACTCAAAGAAAAGATTGAAACTGAAGAACTTGTTAGTGCTTTTGAAAAAGAAATGCTTAAAAAATAATATTGAGTGTGTGCAGAATTGGTTTTTATTCGGGAAAAAATAACTTGATTATATCACTACTAAGGCTATCAAGATTATAATCAGGAAATTCATTTTTTAACTTTTGAAATTCTTCATCTTTAGTTTCTAGTTTAAGGAGGAATAATCTCTTGATTTCATTATATCCTTCCGGATTAGTTTCTAAAAAATATTGAACTACTGCTTTAGAAACTGTACTTTCTATATATTGTAATAACGTAACTTTTACTTTATGTTCGTCCATAGTACCTACTTTCTAATTCTGCACACATTTAACATTATAACATAAATACTTTAATAAATAATATATAAGGAGATGATGAGATGAATAACAAAGAAATAAGCAAAGAAGAAAGACTGGAAATTATAAGAGAAATGGTTGAGG
>NZ_JAMZGM010000235.1 GCF_024158605.1 Sebaldella sp. S0638
TATCTCCTAAAGAATATTTGAAAAAAATTTCATAATAGACAAGATAAATGTGTCCACATTATTGACATAAGTACAAGCTGAATTTTTTACTTTTCTGGTACACTTTTACTTTAACAAATAAAGGGGGTCGATTTTCCTCTACCTAGTTAAATTTAATTTAATTATACAATAGCTGTATATATACAGCTAATAAAGGATTATAGGTTGCCTTATTAACCTAAATACATCGGACATGTGATTTAATGAAAAAAACAATAATTATTCTTCTTATGTTTCTTATAAATTTTTTAACTTTTAGCGAAATGAATTATGAGCAAATGGTTGAGATGTCTCAAAAAAGTGAAGCATTGCCAAAAAGAACTAACATTGTTTTAAAAGATGAAAAATTTACTGGAGAGTTTGGAACTTATTCATTTAAAGTAACGACTGAGGTAGAAGGTAAACAGGTTTCAGAAAACTCTTATGCTGGATCAGAAGCATGGGTAAATCAATTTTTTATAACTGAGTACAAATTTTATAGAAATGTTTCTGGAATAACAGAAGAAGAGCTGACTTTGAATAATTTAGATTTGATAGTACCTAAAGATGCAAAAATATTAGCTAAAGAAAAAGGAAAAAAATCTGGATACGTTATATATGCTCAACATAATAACATAATAGCTCAATCAATAACCTGCTTTAATAATAGTTATATATATTATTCAGTAATTGTAGATACTGAAACAGGCCACAATGAAAAATATTTAAATGTGTATAAAGATTTAATTACTTCTGTGAGACTAAATTGAGAATATATTTTATAATAATTTCTATAGAATATTGACTGGACATAAATTACATACGATTTATAAAAAATAAAGGAGTACAATTATGAAAAAAATTATGGTATTTACAGCAATCTTATTCTCAGTGATAAGTTTTACTTTAAAAGCAGATGAATATCAGCAAATGTGGGAAAAAAACTGGGAAGATCAGAGGAGAATAGAGGAACAGAACCAGTTTATGCAACAGCAAAATCAATATTATGAAGTGGAGAGGCAACAACAGCAACAGACGAATAATGTAGCGGTATACAGATATTATGGTGCAATTTCAGTGGATCCGGCTACAAGGGGCTATGATGCTGTATGGAATTATACTAATAAAAAAGAGGCTTTTAGTGTAGCCAGATTAAAATGCAAAACAGTAAATTGCGTAACAATCCAAACTGGAGATGCCAGTACTGTTATAGTCATTTCAGATGATGGACAGGTTTTACAGTCTGCTTCTGGATCATATAAAGATGCCAGTAATAAAGCGTTGAAAAATTGTGAGAAAATGAAGGCTTCCACAGCAACGTGCGAAGTTGCTATAGTAGCATATGGAGATTCTGAGCCGTATGAAAAAAGATGGGGTGCAGTTGCTTATGATGCTAAAACCGGAGTAGGAGCAACTTCAGAGAATTATTATACAGGAAAAGATGCTATGAAATCAGCATTAACAGCCTGCAATACAGAGACATGTGTAACATTGGCATATCAGGAAAATTACGGTGCAATAGCTATGAGCCCTGAGAAAGGTCTGTATGTTGGAAGAGCGGATGGAAGTATGGAGTTAGCAGAACAAAATGCAATAAAAGGATGTAAAAAAGAATATAAGTCTAAAACCTGTGAAATAGTAGTTCGAGGGTCATCAAGGGGTCTGTGGTATTCGGGAAAGCAACATTAGAAACAAAGTTAATTATTGTCCCAGAATTAAGAAGAGAGGAATATTGTAATGCTATAGCAGTTATCGATTTTAAGAAAAAATTTGAATTATATGACAAAATAAACTTTACATGTAGTGCTATAGTAAAGTAGGAACACCAAAATCTAAACAATGATATAATAAAAAAAGAAAGAGGTGTTTTGAAAT
>NZ_JAMZGM010000236.1 GCF_024158605.1 Sebaldella sp. S0638
TTTTCCCGTGATCTACGTGACCAATTGTTCCCACGTTTACGTGTGGTTTGCTTCTTTCGAATTTAGCTTTTGCCATTTGTAATTCTCCTCCTACAATTTCATTAAATTTTATGTGTAATTATATCATATTTTTTTAGGCTTTGCAACCCTTTTGGAGCTTTTCAGCTATATAATAATCAGCCGAATATTGATACTTTACTTACTTCCAGAATAATCTGTCAATAAACGTTTTCTTTTGGGGCATTCCTTTTTCTAACAGTCCTTTTTTCACCCAGTATTTATTATCTGCCAGATCAAAAAGCGGCTTATCGGCAATACTGTCTGAATAAAAATTCACTATTCTGTACTCTATGCTGCTATTTTCCGCCCATTTATCCATTCTTCTTACTTTTTCAATATTTTTACAGTTTTTAGTTGTTATATGCGAATGAAATATTTCCCCTTCAAACAAAAAATCCGTACCTATCACTACATCAAACCCCATAGATTTCAGCTTATCGGCTATTATAAATGTCGGAGATGCAGATATTGCCACCAAAATTTCTGTTTCCGTCTTATTTTTTAACACCTCATCTTTTACCCATGGATTTATTTTTTTTTCTCTTTTTTCCCAGAATTTTCCTGTTAAATCCTTTATATCACTTATACTTTCACCATTTAAAAAGCGTAAAAACTTTTCTTTTAATTTCTCCAGACTTATTATCTTTAATACATACAATAAAAAATACCACAACTGAAAAAATACAGTATAAATTTTCCATGGCTTTTTTGTCAGGTAAAATCTGTAAAAGTCATTCAGAGTTTCCCCGTTATATATAGTTTTATCAAAATCATAAACTGATAATTCCTTCATCATAGCTCTCCTAAAACTCTGTAAATTTCTTCTTTATTTATTATATTTTCTTTCTCTTTTTCAGACGCATCATCCATCATATCCCTAAATCCGGTTTCTTTGATTTTTTCTTTAATTTCCCTCAGAGAATCTGTCTTTCTGAATAACTCATGTACAGTGTCATCAAAGACAAGAACTTCATTTATATTCACCCTTCCGCTGTATCCGGAATTACACGAAGAACATGAATTCCCCAGACATTCCTGACATACTTTCCGTACAAGCCTCTGCGCTACCACACCATTTAGGGAATTGAAAATCAGGTACTCCGGAATTCCCATATCCACTAATCTAAAAATAGTTGACAACGAATCATTGGTATGTATTGTAGCAATTACCAAATGCCCAGTCAACGCAGCTTTTACTGCAATTTCAGCAGTTTCTCCATCTCTTACCTCACCTATTATTACTATATCTGGTTCACATCCTTAAGGCGAAAAAATTTTTTTCAAAATTGTATATATATAATGTAAGAAACAATTTCAAAAACAAGACATAAAATATACTTAATCACACATTTAGAAAAGTGAGGAAGCATATCTCAGCTTCCTCTGAATGATAAATCATTCCTACTGACTTGATTTTATCATTCTTTATAAAAAAAATCAAATTTTAGGAGTTGATAAAATTGACAAAAGAAAAAATAAATAAACTTTTTGAAAAATCACAAGAAATCATAAATATGATTAATAAACTTGGAATTAGTGAATATCACGGATATTCTATTCGAGATACTGCTGTTGGAGAATTTCTCATGTTGGATAGTATCCCCATTGAGCCTGTGATAAAAAGTCTGTAAATAAAAAAATCTTTTTATGATAAACTAAAAACAGGAGGACTTTATTATGA
>NZ_JAMZGM010000237.1 GCF_024158605.1 Sebaldella sp. S0638
ATAGATAAATCAATATATGAAAAACAAATCTTTTATTATATCAGATTTAATTTACAGACTTTCTTGCACACTCCCGGATTTCATTAAAAAAACAAACACAAAATATAGTAATATAATTTTATAAAATCTCAATTTTTTAATTATAATTTTAAATTTAAATAGCTTAATCGTGGAACATAAATTTATATTTCCTCTTCATAAATTATTTAAAAATATAAATTGTTACTTTAACCAATATATGCTATTCTTTATAAGATAGGTTGGTGTATTAATGAATAAAATAATTGGAATTCTTCTAAGCGGATTCATAAAAATTTTGATAAAAACCACTAAATACAAAGTTATAAAGTCAAAAGAGGCTATAAAGCATAAACAAGCAATAATAATTATTTGGCATAGAAAAATAATTCCTACAATGCTGTCTACAGACTTTATAGAAAAAAAAGCATCCTTGATAAGTTCATCAAAAGACGGAGATATATTGGATGAAGTTCTGAAAAGATTCAATAATTTGGGAATAAGAGGTTCCTCGAGTAAGGATAGTGTAAAAAGTGTAAAACAGATATTAAAATTCATAAAAGAAGGTTTTTCTATAGGAATAGCAGTAGACGGTCCTAAAGGACCGATATATAAACCAAAATCAGGAGCAGTTTATATAGCAATGAAAACAGGACTTCCTATTATACCTATTGGAGGCTATACAGATAAGAAATGGATATTTAAAAAGTCTTGGGATAAATTTGAACTACCTAAGTTTTTTTCTAAGAGCTGTTATTATGTAGGAGATCCAATTTATTTTTCTAAAGATTTCAATATAGATTTAGGTATTTTATTAATAAAGGAAAAACTTCATAGAGCGGATAGAATTGCGAAAAAATTTTATTATGCTAATCAAGAGAGCTGTTAAACTTACGCTATGTTTTTCCACAATAGTGAGATTTTTAATAACCACTACAAGTCTAAAACTTTTTCCATTTATAATTAAAGTAGTAAATCTATAATTTCTTTACTTGGTAAAGAAAAAGAAGGTGTATATGAGAAAAAAAAATAACAATATGAACATTGATAAAACAACTTATCGTTCAAAATCACAAAATTTCAGAATTCGCTTTATAATTTTACATTATACAAGTTCAGAAAAAACAAGAGCAATAAATCAATTGACTAATAAAAATGTTAGTTCTCATTATTTAATAACCGATGACGAAAATGACCCTATTTTCTGTTTAGTAGATGAAGAAAAAAGAGCGTGGCATGCTGGTAAAAGTGGATGGAAAGGCTTTACAGATTTAAATGATATATCAATAGGAATAGAACTTGTAAATAAAGGAAGAATAGCTGAAGTTGACAAAGTAAGATTTGAACCATATTCTATAATACAAATAGAGAAAACAGCATTTTTAATTTTAGATTTAATAAAGCGGTATAATATAGAACCACAAAATATATTAGGGCATTCAGATGTAGCCCCACAAAGGAAACAAGACCCTGGACCTCTATTTCCGTGGGAAAAATTATATAGGGTATATGGAATAGGAATGTGGTGTAAATTTAATATAGAAGAGAAAAATTCAAATCAACATAAGGAAAAAAATATATTTGAAATTCAAGAAGAATTACAAAAATTTGGTTATACTTTAAAAATTAATGGAAAAAATGATGATCTGTAGTGCTATAGTAAAGTAGGAACACCAAAATCTAAACAATGATATAATAAAAAAAGAAAGAGGTGTTTTGA
>NZ_JAMZGM010000238.1 GCF_024158605.1 Sebaldella sp. S0638
CTTCCTAAAAATCCATCCCATATATTTTTATGACTTTCTTTTAAAAAGTTTTCATACAGCCAGTTATATAGTCTTACCGGTTTCTGATTGGCATGTATTCTTTTTATACTTTGATTTGCTCCTACTATTCCTTTTTTTCCTTTTTCCGGTTCAAACTGTGTTCCATTAAATCCAAACCAGAAGAACCTTGCTATCCTTTGTCTATGTTTCACTTTACTCCAGCACAATTCAAACTCTGACAATGTGTAATCTGCTTTGGCTATATTCATACTCTCTGATTCAAAGTCGGTTCTTTTATCCCATACCAGCCAGCTACCGCCTTTTATTTCTTTTATATAGTAGTTTGCTCCCCACCAAAACTGTTCTTCTACATTCTTAAAATATGAAAGGAAAATACCACAATCAAAATGCTTATCATCATTTAATATCTTCCTATAGTTTTTACCATCACTCATTGCTGAAAAATCTGTATCAAGATTCATTCCATATGGCGGGTCTGATACTACTGCATCTATTTGAATACCTTTTAGGAGTTTATCCAGGTTATTTTTATTAAAGCTGTCTCCGCATAATATCCTGTGGTTTCCAAGTTCTATTAAGTCTCCTCTTTTTATTACCAGATTTTTTATTTCTTCAGGTATATATTCATCATCTACTTTTAGTTTTTCTTCTTTTATTTCCTTTAGTTCTATATCTTCAATGAATTTTAGTTCCTCATCATTAAATCCTAATAACTCAAGATTTATATCCTCTAAATTTAGAAGTTCTGTTTTTAAAAGTTCCTCATCCCATAAACTTAATTCTTTTATTTTATTATCAGCAAGTCTGTATGCCCTTACCTGATCATCTGTTAAGTCATCAGCTATTACACAGTCTATTTCTTTATATCCTAGCTTTTTAACTGCCTGTAATCTTCCATGACCTGCCACTATCACATTATTTCTGTCTATTACTATGGGCTGTCTGAATCCGTATTTTTTTATTATTTCTGCTAGTTTGCTTATCTGCTCCCTGCTATGGATTACTGGATTATTATCATATTCCCTCAGATCCTTTATATTTATTTTTCTTATTTCCATTTTCTTCTCCTATAGATGCTTTGATGTAAAAAAGAAAAAGCGAACCTAATACACATTTCTATGCATCAGGTCCGCTTGGGACACACTGTGTTAACGATATGAGGAGTTCCCATATGATACTTTATTACTAAAGCCACGTATTTATTTTATTGTTTTATTATCTTTTTCTGTCAATACTATTACATTCTCTTGTTTGCAACGTGGACACTTCCAGTCAAATTCCATTCTTACTATTGGTCTGTATGCATTAATATGGAATTTCCCGCAATGTCTACAACAAATGGGTAATTTACGTTTTATCATTTTGTACTCCTAAATTATATCATTTAAATACCTGTTTTTCAATATCTTTTGAACGGATTATTTATCTTATCTTCCTATACTTAGCACACAACTCCCCGTTTTCTGTCTTTACCTGCTGTACTTCATATTTCCCATCCTGCAGTCCTTTTACATTTTTCCTCACAAATTCCAGTAATTTTCCTGTAAAATTATGTTTCGTTATCTTCTCATTACTTATTATTATATATTTCACTATGCCTCCTAAAATTCTATTGATTTTATTATCTTACGGTAC
>NZ_JAMZGM010000239.1 GCF_024158605.1 Sebaldella sp. S0638
TTATTTCTTTTCTTCTTGAAGGTATTAATATTTTTCTTCCCATTCCTGAATCCTCCTTTCTACACCACTTTTGGCTTTTTATCTTTGGTCTTTTCCACTAGGGCTAGCTCATAGCCTAGGGCATTACATCTTCCAAAAGAGATATTTTTATATTCAAATCTTTCAATATTTCAAATACACTGATTATGTTTGCTCCTTCGCCTTTTTTTAAATTATTCAGAATTTTATTGGTTGACTGTGGCACTCTATTTTTTGATCTGCAAAATTCTGCTTCTGTCCCATATTTTTTTCTTATATTCTTATCTATTTCGTAGGCAAATTCTTTTATTTCTTCCATTTTTCCTCCTTTTTTAAACTTTTTGATTATATAAGACTTAAAAAATTTTTCTATATTTTTATTATAAATCGTTTTGTTTAAAATGTCAATAAAAAAAGAGAAGTAAAATTCTCTATATTTTTATTTTGTTTAAATCTCTGTCAATTAATCTTGAAACTACACCTATGCATTGCGTTTCGTCTTCTTCTTTTAACTTGATGGGCGGATAATAGTCATTCAAACTATTCAGTTCTATTTCAAAATCATTATTTATCGTAAGTTTCTTTACTAACGTTTCCCCATTAACTTCCACTGCCACTACCTTATTCGCTAGTTGGCGTAATTCTGTACAGTCGTTCGGATCTACCAAAACACTGTCACAGTCATAAAATAAAGGTTCCATGGAATCGCCATGAACAATCACTACAAAACAATTTTGGTTTATATGTAAGTTCTCCTTTACTAAAAATTCACGTTCTCCCATTTCTTCTGGAACCAAAACGCCATTTCCTGCGCTAGCTAAGCCGTATACTGGCAATTTTATAATTTTAGTATTTATTTTTTCTAATTTAGTGTTATTTTTTATTTCTTGTAATTTTTTCAAATAATTTTCTGGTATTTTCTCTGCCATATATAAATCTGTTAACTCTTCTTCATGTTCTGGAAAAACTAATAATAACCTTTCCATTACCTTTTTGCTGGCTCTTCTTTTCCCTTTCTCTATCAAATCTATATAACTGTGCGAAACATCAACTTTTTCACCTACATCATATAAACTATAATCTTTTCTCAATCTTAACTCTTTTAGTTTCTCGCCGAATTTCATATTTTCTCCTTCTAAATCTTATTGTTTATGTAATTTTACTATTTTTTATAAAAAAAATCAAAAAAATAGTTGACAACGTCAATCTTATAGTTTATAATAAAAGCATAAAAATAAACAAAGTGATTTAATTGTTTTTTTAAAAAACACTTATAATCGTTTTGTTTAAAAAAGGATAACTGAAGAAAAAACTTGCGAAACAAAAACCAACCATAAACAAAACAGATGACTTGCAGGGAGCAACCATAAACTAATATAAGGAGATGATAACATGGATAAAGAACAACTGATTGAGCAATTACAGTCAATAATAGAATACTTCGAAGGAAGTCATTACGAGAATGCATGGACAACTGAAATAGAAGCACTGGAAACAGCGATTGAAATAATCGAGGAAGCGGAATAAGACCTGTTATTTTAAAAGCGGAAAAATTGAAATAAGGAGATGATGAGATGAATAACAAAGAAATAAGCAAAGAAGAAAGACTGGAAATTATAAGAGAAATGGTTGAGG
>NZ_JAMZGM010000240.1 GCF_024158605.1 Sebaldella sp. S0638
CCTCCTATTTTGGTAATAAAAAAACAAGACTATTCATATTTAGCCTTGTTTTAATACTACTTTTTCCTCAATTCTTCTTTTATTTCTAACTTAATTTTTTCTCTGTCTATTTTTTCCATTATTGATTTTTCCAACTCTTCTTTATCATCTTCCGCTAACTCATAATTCAACACTTTATCATCTTTCGACATATAAAACGTAAAACTGGCAAACACCACTAAAATCATCATAGTGTACAAATAACTTCTTTTTATTTTAGCTTTTGATGCTGGAAACCATTTACAAAACTTACTATCTGATTCACATTTTACTCGAAATCTATTTTCTCCGTAAACTATTACTCCTACTACTTCTAAAATTAGAAATATTACGGTTAACAATACTCCATTTAGTGTTACTATGAAAAAGATTAATCTGTACCCATTATATTTCTCCAAAAATCCACCTATAAACATAAAATTTATCTGTACAAAAGCAAAAATTGCAAAAAAAAGACCCATCATTTCTAAAATTTCTGATTTATTTGCCTTTACTTCATCTTTCAACTTCAAATTCTCATGCCTATTTATCTGATACAAATAACTAAATTTATATGCTCTCACTTCATGTAGTTTTCTATCTAAATCTTTTAGTATACTTTGAGTTATCTCTTGGCTTTCTCTATCATTATCTTCAGTTTGAAGCTGGAAACCAACATCATAAGACCCTATTATCCTATAATAATCAGCTATCAAAGCATTACACTTTTCAATAAATTCTTCCATCTTAATTAATCTAGGTTCACTATCTTTATACTTTTCGTTCAAATTATCTACTTCATTATATCTTCTATTAAATTCACTTACTAACTCATTAAAATTATTTTGATATGATTCGTGATCAGTATTACTCATAATTTCTGTTAGTCTCCCCTCTTAAATAAATTCAACTCCTTTTTCACTATGATATCTAAATATCTCTTCTCTTGATATTATTTCTTTTTTATTTGTCCAAGAATCTTGCCATGGTCTTGATTCATGTGTATAATCCACTATTTGACCAATTGACACTACAGATAATTTTGACATTGAATTGTCTATAAATGTTCGTATATCTTCCCTTATATCTAGAGTATTTCCTTGGAACCCTGTTAACATTCTTATTGTTTCTATATTATCTTTTGTTATCTTTTTACTTCCATTATACTTGAATATATCATATACATCTCTTATTACTGGTCCATATGCCCAAGCTTCAAAGTCATCTAAAAATAGTGGTTTTCCATCATGATCTTTCATATAAGCAGCTTGTAACATATACAAATACTTATTTATTTCCAAATTACTCGCACCGTATTTTGTTATAATATAAGTGCAGATATTCTCTAATTCGCGTGTTATCATAATTTTTCCCTCCTTTTCTTTATACTTTAAAGTATTTTGTCAATTTATAAATTGACAGGACATAAATCCCCTTTCATTATACCTTATATCTCATCTATTTGCAAGACTTCTATTCAATTCTCATTGTCCAAATTATTCATACATACTCTATCCCCTGCCTAAACACCTTTCCCTTATTCTTCTCCAAAAACTCCTGTACCTCATAATTTATCTTAGTCCTATACTTCTCTATATCAAATGCCTTAAACTGCTCTGGATACAATC
>NZ_JAMZGM010000241.1 GCF_024158605.1 Sebaldella sp. S0638
GAACAATCAAAATAAAAGAAGAAGCTGCCAATTTGTCTCCTTAGAAAGGAGGTGATCCATCCGCACCTTCCGGTACGGATACCTTGTTACGACTTCACCCCAATCGCTTACCACACCTTCAGTACTTCCTCCCCTTACGGGTTAGGCCAGCAATTTCAGGTGCAACAAACTCTCGTGGTGTGACGGGCGGTGTGTACAAGACCCGAGAACGTATTCACCGCGGCATTGCTGATCCGCGATTACTAGCGATTCCAACTTCATGAAGTCGAGTTGCAGACTTCAATCCGAACTGAGAACGGATTTCTTGATTTGCTCCATGTCACCATTTCGCTTCTCTTTGTACCGTCCATTGTAGCACGTGTGTAGCCCAGATCATAAGGGGCATGATGACTTGACGTCATCCCCACCTTCCTCCTGCTCTTCGCAGGCAGTCTCGCTAAAGTCCTCAACTTAATGTTAGTAACTAACGATAGGGGTTGCGCTCGTTGCGGGACTTAACCCAACATCTCACGACACGAGCTGTCGACAGCCATGCACCACCTGTCTTCCGGTTCCCGAAGGCACTTCAGTATCTCTACTAAATTCCGGAGATGTCAAGATCTGGTAAGGTTCCTCGCGTTGCGTCGAATTAAACCACATGCTCCACCGCTTGTGCGGGTCCCCGTCAATTCCTTTGAGTTTCAGCCTTGCGGCCGTACTCCCCAGGCGGTTCACTTATCGCATTTGCTTCGGCACAGACGATCTACTCGCCCACACCCAGTGAACATCGTTTACAGCTAGGACTACCAGGGTATCTAATCCTGTTTGCTCCCCTAGCTTTCGCACTTCAGCGTCAGTTTTTGTCCAGTGAGCTACCTTCGTCATCGGCATTCCTACATATATCTACGAATTTCACCTCTACTCATGTAGTTCCGCCCACCTTTCCAATACTCTAGAATTTCAGTTTCGTCGGCAAGCTAATGGTTGAGCCACTAGTTTTCACCGTCGACTTGAAACCCCGCCTAGATGCCCTTTATGCCCAATAATTCCGGATAACGCTTGCGACATACGTATTACCGCGGCTGCTGGCACGTATTTAGCCGTCGCTTATTCTGTTGGTACCGTCATTTTTTTCTTCCCAACTTAAAGCACTTTACAATCCGAAAACCTTCTTCGTGCACACAGAATTGCTGGATCAGAGTTACCTCCATTGTCCAATATTCCCCACTGCTGCCTCCCGTAAGAGTAAGGGCCGTATCTCAGTCCCCTTGTGGCCGTCCACCCTCTCAGGCCGGCTACCTATCATCGCCTTGGTAGTCCATTACACTACCAACTAGCTAATAGGACGCAAAGCTCTCGTATGGTATTGCTTTTCATAAATACGTGATGCCACATATCCATTATATCAGGTCTTATCCGTCGTTTCCATCGGTTATCCCTGTCCATACGGCAAGTTCTTTACGCGTTACTCACCCGTCCGCCATGATACCCTCTCCCCGAAGGGAGTCTTCTCATCGACTTGCATGTGTTAAGCATTCTGTCAGCGTTCATCCTGAGCCAGGATCAAACTCTTCATTCAATCTTTGTTTATCTATTTCACTACCTTAATTTTATCTTTTTCTTGGCGTTTGCTTCTTCTTCTATTTTCATTGTCCTTTT
>NZ_JAMZGM010000242.1 GCF_024158605.1 Sebaldella sp. S0638
AAGGAGGCTAAAGTGGAACAGGACAGAATAGAAACGGTCTTAAGTGTGGTAGATAACTATACAAGAGAGATAGAAAGATACAGAAATGAACTAAATACAGTAACCCGTCAGATAAATAATATGGGAAATACATCAGGCGGAGCCACATCAGGAGTTCAAAAGCTAGTAGCCTCCTTAGGAGGAATAAAAGGAATTCTGGCCGGTCTTGGAATAGCAGTAGGAATAAAGGAAATAGGAAAACTAGGATTAAGCTGTATAGATGCAGCATCGGAAATAAAAGAGCTGGATAACGTACTTGTACAAGTATTTGAAAGAGGAAGCCGTGAAGTAGTTAAATGGGCAGATAGTATGTCAACCAATGTAGGGAGAGCGAGTTTTGAATTACAGCAACAGGCAGCCATATTCGGAAGTATATTCAAAGCATCAGGAATAAAGACAGAAGATTTACAAGATATGTCAATGGTACTCTCACAATTAGCAGCAGATTTCAGTTCATTTTATGATAATGATATGAGCGAAGTATTTACAGCCTTAAAATCCGGAATATCAGGAGAATCAGAACCGTTAAAAAGATATGGGATAATACTAAATGAAACAACAGCAGCAGAATATGCTTTATCACAGGGAATAAAAACAAAGTGGCGGGAAATGTCGGAGGCTCAAAAACAAATAATAAGATATAACTTTTTAATGGATAAAACAAAGTTTATCCAAGGAGATGCAGAGCGTACAATAGACAGTTATGCAAATCAGATAAAAGTATTAGATGCATACTGGGATAATATTTCAAGAACATTAGGACAGAAATTTATTCCAGCCGGCGAAGGAGTTCTTCATACAATAAATGGAATGATGGGGGCGCTGGATGCGTGGCTTACTAAACCAGATTTAAATAACTACATAAGAAGTTTTGAAGAAGAAAAAAAGGTATTAGAGGATTTAGCAATAGAATTTGAAAAACTATCTAAAGCTCCGGAAACAGATATAAGTTCACAGCAAAGATTATCTGCAATACTAGATGAACTAAATTCAAAATATCCTGGAATATTAGAAAATATAAAAAAGGAAAATGGTGCATATGTAGGAGTAAGAGAAGCAATTGAAGGGATAATAAGTTCCTTAAATGAAAAAATCAATATGCAGATACTGGAAGAATTCAGTGAAGGAATAATAGAACTAAAAAAGAAGGCAACAAAAGAAATAGATGACTTAAGAGCGAAAATAAATAAAAATGAGATAAATATAAAAGTAAAGTATAAAAATGCAGATATAGATAAATTGACATCAGATGATTTTATTCAGACCTTCAGAGATAATAAAAGAGAAGCAGAGAGAGCTGTAATGGCAATGTCAAGGGAAGTATCAAGTTACTATGACGACCAGAAGATGTTTTACAATGAAGTGATGTTTCTAATAGAACAAAAAGCAAAATTACCGGAAGAATCAGCAAAAATAGTATCAAAATATACAGAGAAAATGAACAGTGAAATAGAAAAAGCCAAAAGTTTTCAGGAAAGCTTCAAATTAGCAACAAACACAGAGGCATTTAAGGAAATAGACGGCAAAATAGACAGCTTAATGAAAAAGGACGAACTGACAAACAGTCTAACCAATGTTCACGCAAAAGTATC
>NZ_JAMZGM010000243.1 GCF_024158605.1 Sebaldella sp. S0638
ACTACAAACGGAGGAGTAGGAGTGGAATTTCAGGACAGATACGGAGTTTTCCTGACAGGACAGTATAAAACAGCAGGCAGCAACAAGGAAGAAGACTATCAGGTAGGATTGAATCTGAAAGTAGCATTTTAAAAAAATAAATATATTTTGGAACTAAGCATATTTATTTGAATGAAGAAAAGTGGAATTATCTGAACAAAAAGATATTTATACTTTTCTTCTAAATAATAAAAATTTATAAAGTGATTTATTTCTTAAAAATCATATAAATCAACATCCCAAATGAGCTGAAAAGCTCATTTTTAATATAGAATTTGTAAATAGACAGAATGAAATACTTTTGGGATAAAATTCAAACAAGACTTTTTTACAGAAAAATCACAATAATATGATAAACTCCATTTGGAAATAATATTTTTAGAGCAGTAATTAAAGATTAAACGGGGGACAATACTTCAAGTATTTATTACACTGAATTTTAAAACAACATAATAAAAAGACACCATATAGTATTTATAAAACATGGTGTCTTTTTTTGTTATCAAATTACTTTTTCAATTAATATATATTTTTCATTATTTTTTAGAAAAATTATTTCTTTGTAAATTCATCAAGTAATATGTTTAATGTAGCGGTATAATCAGCACGAAGATCATTTTTCCCCATATTCATACACCAGTCAAATGTAGCTCCGCGCAATGATGAGTAAATAACTCTGTAAACATAATCAATATCATATTTTGAGTTAAAGTAACCACCTTCAAATGCCTCGGAAATATAAACTCTCAAAAAAGTGTCAAGTGCACCCGGAGGAGCAGCAAACATCTCATTTTCCAAAGACAGTGAAAGAAAATATTTAACAAATTTATAGCCGTAATACAATATAAAATCCAGATATATGTCTATTATAATAACGATTTTTTCCACAGGAAGCTTGTTATCAGTACGTTCAAGCACTAATTTCATTGACTCGGCTCCAAGTTTCAGATGATATATCTTAAATAATTTATCTTTTGATCCTATATAACGGTAAAATGCTCCTATTGATATACCGGCTAGCTGGCAGATTTCCCTGATGGAAATATCTTCGTAGTCTTTTTGTTTGAATAATTCTTCAGCAGCTGCGATTATTTTATTCTTTGTTTCATTATCACCCATAAAATTGCCCCTTTCTACAATATAAATATATTATACCATATTTAAAAGATATAAATAAGAGCATTGTTCACGTTAAAAAGAATAAATTTTATATTTTAAAGTTTATTGTTTTTTAAATTTATTAATAAGTATATCAAATGTTAATGAAAAATCCTCCTTTAAATCAGAAGTTCCTTTATATGTACACCAGTCAAACACTGTTCCTCTTATAGAAGAATAGAGGGCTTTGAAAATATAATCAATATCATAGTTTTCATTGAATTCTCCGTTTTTTGCAGCTTCATCAACATAATTTCTTAAGAAAGTATGTAATGTTTTCGGCGGAGTAGAAAATGCTTTTTTTTCTAGTGAAAGTATAAGAAAAAGAGCAGTACATTTATATCCATATGGTGTTAGTATGAAAAAGTGGACACAAAAATCTTGATTGTGTAAACTAATTGAGAGAAGGCAGGTGTCCGAAA
>NZ_JAMZGM010000244.1 GCF_024158605.1 Sebaldella sp. S0638
AAGATACATCACTTTATGACGGATTACAGGAATTTATGAAAAAGATTCCGGAATTTTCAGGATTTACAAATTATTCAAGTGAAATAGAGTTTGATGATCAGACAGGTGGGAACGACGATTTAGCAGGAATAATGAGTAAAGCATTTGAAGATACTAAAAAAAGACACGGAGGTAATTAATAATGGGAAATAGAGTAAAGCCACTAGATGAAGTGGAACATAAAAGATTAGTCCTGGAAGAATTTATCACAGGAGAAGCAGTGGAACTTGAAGTAAATATAGGAGTAATAAAACAAGGTCAGGTACTTGCACAAAATACTTCAACAGGAAAATGGGAAGTGTACGATAAGGCGGCCACATCAGATGGTTTAAATGTTCCAAGAAGAATATGCAAAGGGGAAGAAGAACTAGATACAGATGCCACAACAGATAATCTTGTAGCAGTGGTATTAAGAGAGGGAAGAGTAGACAGAGACTTAATAGTAGGTCTGGACTATAAAACAGATTACACGGGAACAAGAGAACTGGAAAGACACAGAATATATTTAGAGGAGGTACTGGATAATGAAACTAATTAATCCAAGACAGGCAGAATTAATGGGAGTATTTGCAGCCCTGCCGACAAATGTAACAACACATTACTTATCAAAATTTCAAAATGGCACACCGTTTATGACGGCATCAGACAGTTTTAATGTGATTGAACTGATGAAAGAGCTGATAAGTTTATCAATAGTACCAAGAGGAACAAAAGCGCCTGATATAAAAATAAATGGTCATAATACAATAAATATAAGACCGGACATCATAAAAGGAACCGCAACATTAACACCACTGGAAAACTTAGAAATACAGGCAGGACAAACACAAATGATACTTAACGGTCAGCTGGTAGACAACGGGAAATTCCTTGATGAGAAAAAGCTAAGTATGCTTAAATCAGGCTATGTAAACACTAAAGCAAGAATGTGTGCAGAGTTATTTTTAACAGGGAAAATAACATTACCGGAATCAAAGGATGTAATAGATTTTAAAACTAAGCCGGCAGTTCCTAAAACATTTACAAAAGGAACAAATAACTGGGAAGTATTCTTTCTAGACTTACTAGACGAATATGTAGAAAAGAATAAGGTATTCCCAACAAAAATAGAAGTAGACAAGGAGATCCTAAAAGAATTTCTAACAGATGAAAAACTGGCCAAACAGAATATAGCATACAACATAGTGGATATAATCCCTCAAAAGACACTGGAGCAAAGATATCCGCACTTTAATATTTTGAATATGAAAATAGAAACACTGGTGCCGGCAACTAATGTTGTAGGTAAAAAGATAGATACAGAAAATATGATTTATCTGTCGAATGAAGCAGAGTTCACAGAAACATATGTAGGATTGGAAGTAGCGGTAAATAACAGTGTATTAATGTTAAAGGCGGATGTCCATATAGATGAAATAGTAGAAAAGGATCCGCCAGTAAAAAAATATATATTTCAGTCAGGATATTGTCCAGTACTACCGATAACAGACAGAATAATGAAATACAAAGTAACAATAGCATAGGAGGTCATAAGAATGGGAGCAGATTATGAGCTCCCTCAGGCT
>NZ_JAMZGM010000245.1 GCF_024158605.1 Sebaldella sp. S0638
TATCTCCTAAAGAATATTTGAAAAAAATTTCATAATAGACAAGATAAATGTGTCCACATTATTGACATAAGTACATAATGACAAAATAAGAAGTAAATTTCTAATTCTATCAATATATTGTATCAATAACTATTGGTATATTGATATATATAATGATAATATACCTTTAATTTATGGAAAATTAATACACACTTGGATAGATATATTAGAAATTTTCAAGATATACGATAAAAATTTTCCTAGAACAAAAATGATGGCTGTCCCTTCCAATATAAATGGAATCACTCAGGATTTCCATATTAATACTGCCGGAATTACTCAAGAATTATTTTTAATTGAGGAGGAATAATAAATGATAGAATCTCAAAATCTAGTATTTAATCGTTTTGCTAAAGTAGAATTTATTTATAATGATAATAAAGTAATATTCACAAGTGAAGATATTGATTTTAATGCTAAAATAACATTAGATATGACTAATAATTCTAATAAAGCTGATATCAATATATATAATCTTCCACTTAAAGTAGAGAATTTATTAAGTTCCGCTATTCCAAATATTGTTACAGTACGGATCTACTCAGGTTATGATATAAAAACTAAAACAGAATATGGTCTAGTTTTCACTGGAATTTTAGAAAATATTGATACTAAAAAAGATAATAATACAATAAATAGCCATTTCTATTGCAGTGAAATTAACCCTATATATAAAAATAAACTATTTCAAGTTTCAGTAAAAAATCCAACTAAAGCCAGTGTTATTATAGAAAAAATTATGGAAAAAGCTAATACTCTTGAGCCAAAATTGTCATTGATAAAACCACTTGAGTTAAAAGACGACTGTATTTATGAACGTTCCAAGTCATTTAATGGTGATCTAAAAAATATTCTTACAAGACTTGCCAAAGATACAAAAAGTATTTTTATTCTGGATAACCAAACTATTCAGTTTATCGAATATAAAAGTGAAAAAATGCCTAAAATAAATTGTGACCCAGCAAAAATTCTTAATATTACAAATTCAGATATTGGTTATACTATTACTATGTTATTTGAACATCAAATGAAAATAGGACATAATCTTTTAATTAAAATGGATGGAACTCGTTTCATCAAAAACATTGATTCTTCTAATGATCCGCATATAATATCCAAAATTGAACATTTTATTAATCCAAAAAAAGATGCTCATGTAACTAAAGTATATGTAGAAGTTTACAGTAAAATTATTACTAAAGATGAAACATTAAAACAAGAAAAATTAGAAAAAGAAAAATTAGAAAAAAATAAAATAATAATATTTTTTTAAATCAAAGGAGAAATATGAGATATAGCATAAATGATTTATTTGAAATAAAACAAAAAGATTTTTATAATTCTTTAAATAATATCAATACTGTTGCACTTGCTAAAATTATTGAAGTGAATAACATTAGTTTAGAAGCAGATATAAAATTAATTTCTTATATTGAATTCAAAAATATCTATGGGAGTGTGCAAGAAAGTCTGTAAATTAAATCTGATATAATAAAAGATTTGTTTTTCATATATTGATTTATCTA
>NZ_JAMZGM010000246.1 GCF_024158605.1 Sebaldella sp. S0638
TCTCCTTCTTCCAGTCCTTCTGCCACATCACTTCCTACTACATATTCATGACCTTTTACCGGATATTCATATATGTGTATTTCATCTCTTATATTTTCAAGCGGTAATGTGTTATTTAGTTTTTCCTTTTCTATGTAGAGAAGCTGAATATCAAAGTACGGTGTCCCACTTGCTAAGAATGCCTGTTCCGGATTACTTGGATATTCCTGATAGAGTAAGTCTTTTAGTTCCTGTTTTTTCTTGAAATACCAGTAAATCTGTTCATATTCAAGATTCTCATTAATTAGTATCTCATTTAGGAATTTCATAAACTTACTATCTACATTCTTATATCTATCCCCTGATTTTACCGCTGATATGAATTCACTTTTTAAATCACTGCTCTCAAATTCCGATGTGTATTCTTTTTGTCTGAACCAGTAAGAAAAGTACGGAATAAAGTCTGTATTTCCATCTGTTGCATCTTGCCATTCATCTCTAAAATCATTGTAACCATTTGCTGTCGTCTCATATATTTCTATACTATTTGGAGCAAGAGCTGATGTTATTGATGCCTTATTTGCAAGTGCATTTTTCCAAAAGGCTCTTTCACTTCCATGGATGAAATTAAATGTTGACGATCTTGCTGAATCTTTACTTCCTGCTGTAAAACAGTTCCAAAAACTTCCGGTATTTTGGATTACTATTTCTTTGGCATTACTTCTTTTAGGTTCATATTTAAGACTATTAGGAATTTCTTCATACATATCTTTTGCCTTGCTGTTAAAAATATATTTTGTAGCTTCATTTAAATGTGCCACTGTTGTTCCCTTAAATCCTTTCCTGCACAGAAGCATGCATAACTGAATAGCTGTTATTAAGGTTGTAAAGCCCTGCTGTCTTGATTTTAATATTAATATTTTTACTGATTTTCCTTTTTGGTATTCCTGGTTAAAAATTGTGATAAATCTTTTCTGCTCATCATTTAAAAAGAATGGTACTAACTTTCCCTCTTTATCCCTTATCCTAAATATCAGTTCTATTAACTGGAAGTAATTACTCTTTAATTCTTTGGCCAGTTTTTGATTACTATGAAACTCCATGCCTACTGCATTTGTAAATTCTCTGTCTTTTTCAATACTGCTATATTTTGTAAATATCTTTTTCCTTGTTTCTATTAATGATGGTATTGTCATTTTTCTTCCTCCAGGATATCTGAAAGTTTTGTCTGTTTTGTGCCTTCTTTTTCCTCTTCAAGATATTTAAGCTGGTCCTCATACTTCATTATTCCCATATCCTTAAATATTGTATCCAGTACCTTATTTATATTTTCTATGCTTTTAGATATTCCCTGCTGATAATCTTTGTCTGTTGGAGTTTTCTTTATATTACTTATGGCAGTTATTAATATGTTTCTTCTCTCACCGAGTAACCTTTTTACCAGATGTTCTTTATCGGGATAGGCATACTTTACCGCATCTTCTAAAAGCTCCTGTGACATTTTGCTCATATATTCCAAAAGTTCATTTTTATATCTGTAATATGTTGTCTT
>NZ_JAMZGM010000247.1 GCF_024158605.1 Sebaldella sp. S0638
TCCTAAAGAATATTTGAAAAAAATTTCATAATAGACAAGATAAATGTGTCCACATTATTGACATAAGTACAATTTTATGTAGATACAGACGGTACATTCGAGCAGAACTTTTTAGTTAACGGAGACAGCAATGCAAGTTATACACTTATGTATATGAATAACAACAAAGGAACATATAACGGAACAGCATTAATGAGCGGAAACAGTACAATATTCTATGGAGCAAATTCATCAATAGAACTTGGAAGTTCATCATCTTTGATTGCTAATAATGGAAGTACAGTAGGAGTATACTCAGATGGTTTGTACAGCGGTGTTGCTGACTATGAAGCAATAAACAGAGGTAACATGGAGTTTGGCGACGAATCAGCAGGACTTTACGGGATAAACGGAGCAAGATTATTAAATACAGGAACAATATCAGTAGGTAACATGTCGCTTGGATTAAGCAGTGAAGGCAGTGACTATCTGAGAAATGCAGGAACAGTAAAGACAGGAAGCAACTCAATAGGTATGTCAGCTAAAAATACAGCTTTTACAGAAAATACAAAAGATATATTATCTACAGGGGAAAATGTAACGGGAATATATTCAAAAAACAGCGGAACAACAGTAGTTAATAATATAGGAAATATAAATCTGGCAGGATCAAATACAGTAGGAGTTTACCTAGAAGAAGGCGGACAGCAGACATTTACTAATACAGGGACAATAGAAACAACAAATACTGATAATACATCAATATCAAGTACAGGAATATATAATAACGGTCATACAGTAAATAATGCGGGCGACATAATATCAGGAATGAGTTCTGTGGGAATATACAATAAAAATGGAATAGTAAATCATTCAGGAAGCATTACATCAGAATCAGACGGACTGGGAATATATTCAACAGGAGGAGAGCTGAACCTTACAGGCGGTAAGATAGAAAATAAAGGTACCGGAATATTTGCAGAAAATAATGTTAAGATAACAAACACGGGAACAGAAATAAATACAAGAGACAATGGTACAGGATATATACTAAAATCAGGATCAAACTTAACAAGTAATCAGAATGCAGAAATAGGAAACGGCGGAATATATGTATACGGAGAAAATGCAGGAGATATAATAAACAGCGGATCATTAATATCGATGACAGGATCTGGAAGTATAGGTTTCTATCTTACAAACAGCGGAAATGTGACTAATAATGCTGATATTAATGGTTTGGGAACAGGAAATATAGGTATCTACAGTGATACAGGAAGTATAAAAAATACAGGAAATATAGCGCTGGGAGACTCAGAAATAATAGATGAAAAGGACTCTTCGAAGAACAGATACGCAATAGGAATATACGGAGAAGGAGTAGAGGTAAATAACTCCGGAAATATAAAAGTAGGATACAGAGGAACAGCAATATATACAGAAAACAACAAAATGACAAACAATGGAGAAATCAGATCAGACGGAGATTACGCAATAGGTTTATGGGGAAGTAAATCAGCAGTGGAAA
>NZ_JAMZGM010000248.1 GCF_024158605.1 Sebaldella sp. S0638
AGACTTTCCGCTAAGGCTGATAAACTTTCTACTGTTGTGGCAAGATTCTTTAAAAAATCATCTTTTAATACTTCTCCGGCTGTTGATAAATGTCCTGCCAGTTCATCTAACTGACTTTTTACTGTATCAAACAGAGTGAGATTCGCTATACTTCTTACTGCCATATCTGAACTTGTTGCAAGTTCCTTCAGACTTTCAATAAATCTTTTCTGATATTCTTCCTGGTCTTTTAGATAATTTCCACTTGGTTTAAAGTCCGCCATTACTTCCCTGAAAGCATTCCCGAAAGCTTCATTATATTTATCCCGGTATATCCCGCCTATATCTGTTCCCTGTACTGCCTTATCGAAGAGGTCTTTTACTCCGGATATCAGACTTTCCTGTATACTTTGTGGATTTATATTTAAAAAAAGATCTTCTATTCCTTTTTCAAAATCATATACCTGTGAGCTTTGTCTTGCTATTTCTCTTTGTTCTCTTTCATTTTTCAGAGCCTGAACAAGTTTTTCAGTTTCTTCTGCTTTTAATCTTTCCAGTTCTTCTACAGTTGAAGATGATACATTCTGTTGTGTTGATTTTTGAGTGCTTTCATTACCTATATCATTTTTAAGTATTTCTGATAATGATTCTAGTAATACTGCGTAAGTTTCTTTTTTACTTCTATTAACTGCATTATCTTTCTTCCCTGATAATTCTGATAATTGCTTTTGTGTTTCATCATACATGGCTTTTATGTCATCAATACTATTAAATCCACTAAAGTCTATATTTATTCCATTTTTTACATATTTTAGCTGTTCTCCAAGTTTTATATTGAAATCTTCCAGTACCTTTTTATTTTCTGCTGTTAACAGTCCTGTTACTTCTCCGTCTTTTTTAGTAGAAGCTACTGTTATATTTGGGTTCCCGAGGCTGTATTCTATCTGTTCTTTTTTCGCATATGCTTTATCCAAAAGCTTTTGCCATAACCCTATATTCCTTTTAAACTCTTCTTCCTGTTTACTTCTTAAGTTTTCAGGTAACGTGGATAGATGGCTGTTTAATTCGCTCAAAACCTTTTGATTTTTCACTATTTCCGAATTTATGAAGATTAATTCTTTTTGTAATTCTTCTGTACTTTTATCCAGTTTTTCTATACTTTTTACCGGATTTTCTGTTTTTTCTTCTTTTACTTCTGTTGATTGCGGTGTATTTTTTTGTAATTGCTCTATCCTTTTGGTAAGTCCGTATATGGATTTTGCTATTGTTTCTGAACTATTTTTATACACATCTGCTATTTGTTTGTCTATTTCGCTCTGGTCTGTTCCCAATAACTCGCCCATTGCCCTTATTTCTTTTATCTGATCTATTACATTATTTTGATTTTTTTCTCTTATTAAGGCTTCTTTTTCCATTACTGCTGCAAGCTTTTTATTGGTTAGACCCAGTTTATCAAATGTATCTTCTATTCCTTCTAACAGCTTTATCTGTTTATCTAAATATGTATCATAATCGTCCATTCCTT
>NZ_JAMZGM010000249.1 GCF_024158605.1 Sebaldella sp. S0638
TCAATAAACATAAGTACATCAATAGCAGCCTATGTAACAGCGACAGCCAGCATGATAGGAATGGATTTTACAACAAATAGTACAGGGTATACAGGAATAGAAATAGCCCCTGCAGGCGAGCCTTTAATCTGTTTGGGAACAACAATAAAACAGGCAGGAACAGATATAACTTCCAAAGTGGAAAGTATAGATATAACAGTAGATAATAAGCTTGAAGGAAAACAGTCATTAAACTCAGAGTACTACAAGGCAATAAGACAGGGAGAACGTGGAAGTGTAGGAATATCAATGACATTTAACGAATTTGATAAACCAACATATATAAAGGATTTAAGTGATATAAAATCAAATTCATCGTATGAAATAATAACAGAATTTGCAGAAAGAGGAAATCCCGCCAAAATATTTAGAATGACATTCCCAAATTGTAAAGTAACCAAGTCTGAGAGAACGGACATAGGAGGAGCTGGAGGACTTACAAAAGAAGTATCGGCTTACTATGATGAGACAGAAAAAACACCAGTAAAAATAGAAATGCTGGATTACGCAAGTATTCTGTAATAAGGTGATAATATGGCTAAAAAAAATATAAATATAATAGACAGAAGTAAGATAAAATCTGCTTCTGTCTCTGAGAAAAAGGAAGACATAGAAAAAAGATACCAAAATGCAAAACTAAAGGTAGATAATAAAAATCCTGATAATAAGGACTTGAGAAATACAGGACAGCATATCAAAGAAGAACTTAAAAAGAATGAATCACCAGTGATACCAGAACAGAAAATAACGGATATAAGGACTTATGGATCAGATAAGGACTACGTAGTGGTGGAATTAGTCGGAAAATACAGGAATATGTGGAACTATTTTACAAAGCCAGAGGTAATAAGAAGAATAAAGGAAGACAGCAAAGACATAGAGATAATCCCAATAGAATATAGCTTCACAGAAAGTAAAGAGGTAGAATTCCTGTTCTCACAGTTAAATGAAATATTTTTAGATGGTGTAAACACTGAAGTAAGTATGGAGAACTTACAAAAATTTTCAGACAGACATGGAGAAATATTAAATAAGGCAATATTGGAGTTAATGAAAGAAAATATGGTACAGCTAAAAAAGTATCAGGCCGGAATTTTGACAATCCATATGCTAGGGCGTGTCTAAATATAGTAAAAGGGCATGAAACAACAGATGAAGGACTGCAAAAAGTAATAAGTGATATTCAAAGATATAGAATGTATTTTGGATTAGCAGGTATGGGTGATCGTTATGAGATGAAACACTTGCCTTTAAAGAGGTCAATAGACGAGCATCCATATTGGTTAGTAACTAAATTTGAATACATATTAGATAGATTTAACAGAGCTTGTAGAGAAAATAAACCAAAGTAAGGAGGCTAAAGTGGAACAGGACAGAATAGAAACGGTCTTAAGTGTGGTAGATAACTATACAAGAGAGATAGAAAG
>NZ_JAMZGM010000250.1 GCF_024158605.1 Sebaldella sp. S0638
AGACATACTCCTAATGCATAATTCCATTTTCTTGATTTTTTATATTTTTCACTAAATTTAGCTGCAGTATCAGATAAACTTTCATTTCTCTCATCTGTCATCGCTATTATTTTTACTAGATTTTCCTTTTCGGTATTTCCTGTATCTATTATTTTTCTTAACTCCTTTATTTCAGCTTCTTTTGCTTCTCCTATGCTTACTGTATCAAGCTCTTTAAGATGTGAGATTTCTCGTCTTAACTTCTGTGTATCCTGACATCTCTTACAATCATTTCTTAATCCGTCTTTTGTTCCTTTTGTTACATAAAAATATTTTTCCATATTCGGAAATTCTACACCACACTTACTACATTTCTTTACACCATATATCTCAATTTTTTCTGTTATTTCTCTTTTTTCCATAATTACTTCCTCCTATTTTATATTCAATAATTTCTGATTATCTAAATCAACAATAAATGTATTATTTCCTTTTTGTGATATATATTTTAGTGTTTCCAAATATTTTTCCTGCAATACCTTATCTGTTAATCCCGTACTTTTTATATTATTTGTTTCTGCCTCTATTTTTGCTTTTTCTTGCTGTAAATTCGCTGTTTCAAGGTCTTTTTCCGCTGTCACTCGTCTTCTAAATGCTTCCTCTACACTTTTATCTGTCGCTACTCCTTTTATTATTACACGAGTTATTTTGAATGCTCCCTGATCATTTTTATCCAGCTCTTCTTGTAACTGATTTTTTATTGCTACTTCTATCACATTTCTTTGCTGATGTATTGTTAATGAATCATGTTCGCTTATTTTGTCAAATATTACGGACCTTGCGACTTGTTCAACTAATGTGTATCCTACAAAATATTTATCTGTTTCGCCTTTTTTCTCTATTTTTTTATATTGATTACTATATTTTGTAAATAATTTCGGTGCCTGATCTTTGGAAGTATTGTAGTAAACCGAAACATCTAAATCATCTAAAAATAGATTGTCCTTAGCCTTTGGTTTTAAATCATTTAAAGATATTTCTGTTTCCTTTAGAGATACCTCGTATATATCAGCCCACCAAGTAAATCTTAATCCCGGTTCTTTTATTTCTTCTTTTACCTGTCCGAATAGTTTTACTATCCCTACATTTCCTGTTTCTATGCTTTGTGGTCCGCAGCTTAATATTGCACCTAACATTGTTGTCATCATCATTATCTTTTTCATTTTTTTCCTCCTAAATCATATATTATTTCCTCATAGTACATTTTTAATTCCTCGTCCGTCATTAATTCTGCCTTTTCCGGATTGCCTGTCAATACTTCGCTATTTTTCATGTGATTTACTGCTTTTTCTATAAATTTATCTCTTACATTTGGATATAACCGTTTCAATCTTTCGTACAATTTCCTATACCTCCATAACAATTATCAAACAGCTTTAATACTTCATTTTCCTTGCCTTCCGGTTTGAATAT
>NZ_JAMZGM010000251.1 GCF_024158605.1 Sebaldella sp. S0638
GTAAAGAGACAATAGCAGATTATGTGCTGCCATATATAAATTTACATTCAGCAGAGGAAGAATTAAGCCTTGATGATATAATGCCGGATAATATAGAAGAAGTGGAGAAATACAAGGATTTATTAGATCAGGCAGAGAAATCAAATTCAAGACAGGTCGTCACTATAAATAAATTAACTAAGGAACTGGTAGTAAAGAAGTCAGAGGTTGAAGAACTTGTTACTGAGAATAAAAAATCCTTGGATTTACTGAAAGAAAAAGATGGTGCAATAACGAGACATTTAAAGACTATAGAGAAATTGGAAAAAGAAATTGAGAAGCTGAAAAGTCAAAAATCAGAACTGGATATACAGGTTAAGGAAAAAGAAAAGATAATAAAAGACCTTAATAGTAAGAATAATCCTAAAACGCCGGCTAAAAAGACAACAAGAGGCAGAGGGAAAACTAAAAAAACAGCAGAAGATATTGATATAGATGACGTTTTGAAAGAAGGACTTGGAGAATAATGAGAAAAGAAGATATGGAAGAATTAAAGAATATAGCAGAGGGACTTGTGACAGCTTTGGAAGATCGTGACGAAGAAGGAGTAAGAAGCCTTATGGAATCTTTAATGGAAAAATGGAAAGAAGTGGAATAATAAAAAAAGCCCGTCTTTTAGAGAGGGCTAGAAGGATGGAACTTTTGGTATATATTACATTGATCAAGTTTATTAAATTTACAATGTTTGTTGTTACAATGAGTGAGTATTTTCTTTTGATTTTTAGTAGGGAATCCATGAGAAGAAATGCCGAAAATTTTAACGGTAATTTCTTGAATGTTCCGTGATATATCACAGAATCCCTTAAAATACTCGAAATAAAAATTCATAATAAACACATCCTTAAGAAAAGAAGTTAAAAATAGTCTAACATACAATAAATACATTTTTCCTTATAACGTGGATGTCTTTTAATTTCTTCTTGTAAATAATCGGAATCAAAAACATCCTGAAGATCAATTTTATGTATCTGACAATTAATATTAATATTTGAAAAATCATGACAGATACCTGAATTCATATCAAGAATAAATTTTTTGTTAAGATACTTATACATAATATAACCACCTTTCAGAAAAAAACATCTGACAAATTATATCATAAATTAATAAAAAATAAAAGAGCTTATACTTTGGAACTAACCGAAAGTATAAGCTTGAGTGTGAGTAATAATACTAGAAAATAAGTATATATCAAATTAATTTTACAATAAAAAAACATATTTGTAAAGAGAAATAAAAGCCATGAAAAAGAAGAGGTTCAGAAAAAGTTAATCAATTTATATTATAAAAATATAAAAAAGCTCCTTATTATAAATAAGGAGCGAAGAATAAATTATTTATGAAATCTCAATGTTAATTATAAACAAAAATAAAAAAT
>NZ_JAMZGM010000252.1 GCF_024158605.1 Sebaldella sp. S0638
GTTTTTTCTCATTATAGCATACAAATAATAAAAAAATAAACCTGAAATCAATCAGGTTCATCTTCTTCTCTTTTATCCAGTCTTTCAAATACTTTTTTCAAAAATCCAGGTATCGGCACTCCCATTTCTGATATATTCTCAAGAATTGATATCCCTTCATTTGCTATTATAAACACCAATACCAGTGTTCTAAAACTCATTCCATTATCTGATATCAAACTCGCTTTATCCAGCCAATGACCTATTAATATCATTGATAAGAACATTGTTTTCTTTAGCAGTCCTTTCCTACTTCTGCTACTACTGACGACTCCATTATGCCATGCTTTTACCAGTCCAGTTGTAAAATCCAGTACAATAAACATAAAAGCTCCTTGTATTAATATGTCAAATGCACCGAACAGATATGTAAATACTGCCAGTACTCCTGTTGTTATTATTGTTAAATCCAATTTATTCATCTCCTGCTCCTTCCTACCACTTAATACCTGCTTTTATTCCTATCCTTGCTTCTTCAAGCTTATTTATCTGCCCCTCAATATATCCTTCTAGATAGCCTCTGTCTTTTTCTGTTATCTTAAGGTTTGTTGAAGTATTGAAATCCTTTGTTGTATATTTAGTATTATTAAGTATATTATCCACTGTTTTTGATACTATTACATCTGGTATGCTGTTTATTACACTGTCCTTATTATTTGTAACTACTACTTCTTTTGCTACTTCCAGTAAATCTATTTCTGGCCAGAATAATTCTATTATAAATTTCCACACTTTATTTCTTGTACTGCTTAATGTCCATGCTCTTAAAGTATTAAGAAGTACTGCTAGCTTTACCTTATTTAATAACTTCTCTCCCTTAATATCCATTACCTTTACAAGATATTCTGTCACATCATTTAATTTCTTTTTCTTGTACAGGAAATATATTCCTGCTCCTGCTATTATTAATACTATTGCCGATATAATATATATTTTCATTTATTATCCCTCTTTCTTTATATTTTTAGTGAACGGTCTTAATTCCTGTTTTAAGGCCGTCCTTTATTATCATAGGTTCTAACCTTTTAAATATTTTGCTATGGCCTGTGCATAACTTTTCCCCAGTTGTTCCTGTACTGCATTAAGTGTCGCTATATCCCTGTCATTTGATATGAAGCCACTTTCTATTAGTACTGCTGTTGCTTTTGTTTTTTGGAATAATGCATGTCCTCTGGCTCCACTCACATTTGGCTTTACTCCTCTGTTTTTTAATTTTGTTACTTTAAGATTGGCTTCAAGCATTATCTTCGCCAGTTCTTTTCCTTTTTGACTTGTTGGATAGTAAAATACTTCTACTCCGTTTCCTTCATTATAATCCACAGAATTTAAATGAAATGATACAATAACATCATCTTTTGTACTTATTCT
>NZ_JAMZGM010000253.1 GCF_024158605.1 Sebaldella sp. S0638
TTTTTACAGATTCTATGGTGTAGAAGAAGAAATAAACGGAACAACGAATGTAATAGCATATGAGGTGGAATGATGGGTAAATGGATAGAATTCAGACAGATAAAGAAGTTTGTGCAAGGGACAATAGCAAGTGGGACGATCCTAGATTTAAAAAACTATACAAATGGAATGCCCTGGGAAAATGAAAAAGTATTTTTAACAATGTATAGTTATTTACCTGATTTTAACAAAATGAGGTATTATGCGGAAGCTATTCCTTTGGGAAATAACAGGTATCAAATAGTTTGCAGGCTTCTAGGATATGACTATACAACAGCTATAAGAATCCCAGAAATAATAGTCAATCCAACACAAGAATGGCTAACTCTGTATACCGGACCATTCTACGGAGTAAGTTATGCCTATCATAATAATGGTACCTTCGGTATAGAAGGAACTCATAAAGCCTATGCAAACGGTAATTTATTTCTTGAAAAGATAGGAGACAGGAATAACAGACTGGTAGGATATCAGGGGACATATTTTAACCCGGTACAGCAAAATGGTTCGGTTGTTATTCAACAAACTGGAACAGTTTATGGCGGGAAACTTATGGATATTGTGATATTTACACAGCCAGCAGAATATAAAGAATTACTGGTAAACTTTATAGCAATAGAGGAGGACTAAATGAGTATAAAGGATGATTTAAATAAAGGATTTACAATAGGAGACGTATCAACAGCAAATTTTGATGATGAAGCAATAATAAAAGTAAAAGATTTTTATGAACTTGACAGACTTGAAAGAACAAAGATATTAGAACTTGCCGGAAAAGTTGATATAGAACTGGTAAAAAGAGATATGGAAATAGAAAATATGAATGAAAATGTAAATAATCTTGAAAGTGACATAATTGAAGTAAAAAAAGATATAGCAAATATTGAAAACAGAGTAACAGAAATAGAAGACAACGGCACAGGCGGTGGCGAGAGTTCAAAAGCTTACTATTCGCTAATGGATGCAATGTCAAATGCCTATGTATTCTATAAATTTGAAGTACCTCAGGAAGAACTGGATAAACTGGGGACACTTACTTTAGATAACTATAATAAATTATCATTATCAGATCAGACAACAATAAAAACTCTTTTAGCTAAAGCAGGAATATCCGATCCGACAGATATCGAAAGTATAGAAAATGAATTATCTAATCCATATACTCTGATAGGTTCAATGATACTGAAAGTATACGGATCATCAGTAAGAATACCGATAAATAAGGAATTTACTTTCATAATTCCGGATAAAATAGGTTTAACAAAAAAAGCAGTAAGCAGCAAAATACTGGATGTAGTATTAAGTAAATTACCTGACGGAAGATATGATAGTACACACTCAACAGCAATAGGAAGTATAACAAATTC
>NZ_JAMZGM010000254.1 GCF_024158605.1 Sebaldella sp. S0638
TCTGATGCATATTTATACAGAATATTTCCATGTTCATCCGGTTTTACTGTATACTCTGCTGTTACTACTGTCTTTTTGGTTTCTCTGTCTATTATTACAAAAGTTGATTTATCTCCTTCTTCCAGTCCTTCTGCCACATCACTTCCTATTACATATTCATGACCTTTTTGCGGATATTCATATATATGTATTTCATCTCTTATATTTTCCAGCGGTACTGTATTATTTAGTTTTTCTTTTTCTATGTAGAGTAGCTGGATATCAAAGTATGGTGTACCACTTGCTAAGAATGCCTGTTCCGGATTACTTGGATATTCCTGGTAGAGTAAATCTTTTAACTCCTGTTTTTTCTTGAAATACCAGTATATCTGCTCATATTCAAGATTTTCATTAATTAGTATCTCATTTAGAAACTTCATAAACTTACTATCTACATTCTTATATCTTTCCCCTGATTTTACTGCTGATATGAATTCACTTTTTAAATCTACACTTTCAAATTCAGCTGTGTATTCTTTTTGTCTGAACCAGTACGAAAAATATGGAATAAAGTCTGTATTTCCTTTTACTGCATCCTGCCATTCATCTCTAAAATCATTGTAACCATTAGCTGTTGTCTCATATATTTCAATACTATTAGGAGCTAGAGCTGATGTTATTGAGGCTTTATTGGCTAGAGCATTTTTCCAAAAGGCTCTCTCACTTCCATGGATAAAATTAAATGTAGATGATCTCGCCGAATCTTTACTTCCTGCCGTAAAACAGTTCCAAAAACTACCAGTATTTTGTATTACTATTTCCTTGGCATTACTTCTTTTTGGTTCGTACTTTAGGGTATCCGGTATTTCTTCATACATATCCTTTGCCTTACTGTTGAATATATATTTGGTAGCTTCATTAAGATGCGCCACTGTCGTTCCTTTAAATCCCTTTTTACATAAAAGCATGCATAGCTGTATTGCTGTAATTAATGTTGTAAAACCCTGTTGTCTTGATTTTAATATTAATATTTTTACTGATTTTCCTTTTTGGTATTCCTGGTTAAATGTTTTAATAAATCTCTTCTGTTCATCATTTAAAAAGAATGGAACTAATTTTCCTTCTTTATCCCTTATCCTAAATATCAGTTCTATTAACTGGAAGTAATTACTATTTAATTCTTTGGCCAGATTCTTATTACTATGAAATTCTAATCCTACTGCATTAGTAAATTCTCTGTCTTTTTCTATACTGTTATATTTTTTAAATATCTTTTGCCTTGTTTCTATTAATGATGATACTGTCATTTTTCTTCCTCCAGGATATCTGAAAGTTTTGTCTGTTTTGTGCCTTCTTTTTCCTCTTCAAGATATTTAAG
>NZ_JAMZGM010000255.1 GCF_024158605.1 Sebaldella sp. S0638
ACTGATAGAGAACAATTCCTACAGATGATTAAAGATAGTAAGGGAAATCTTTTTGAATATGTTCTAGTACATAAATTGGATAGATTTGCCAGAAACAGATATGACCAGGCTATTTATGAAAGAGAACTAAACAATAATAATGTCAAACTCATTTCTGTTCTGGAACAATTTAACGATTCCCCTGAATCTGTTATCCTTAAAAGTGTTATTACTGGTATCAATGAATATTATTCCCTTAATCTTTCCAGAGAAACTAAAAAGGGATTATATGAAAATTTTCATAACAATAAGCATGCTGGCGGGATCCCCCCTCTTGGGCTTGATGTTGATAAGGAAACTAAATTATATATTATTAATGAAGAGGAAGCTGATATCGTAAGATTAATTTTTAAATTAGCCATAGAAGGCAATGGCTATACCAAAATTGCTCAACTTTTAAATGAAAGAAATCTTATCAATAAAAGAAAAAAGCCTTTTACTAAGAGCGGTATCAGGGATCTTCTTAGAAATGAAAAATATATCGGTACATATATACTGGGAAAAAAAGATAAAAATGGAAAAATAACTAACAGAGAAGAAAGAAAAGAAGATGTTATTCCAGCTATTTTAGATAGAGAAACTTTTTACACAGTCCAAGAATTATTATTAAAAAAATCCAGTACTGGACGTTCTGATTCAAAGGTCGATTATTTACTAACTGGATTTCTTAAATGCGGTGAATGTAGCGGTTCTTTCTCTGGTGGCGGAAAAACTAATGGTAGAAATAAGCAATACCGTATGTACAATTGCACCAATCGAAAATCTAAAAAAACTGATTGTATGAATCCTAAAATCAGAAAAGAAGTCATTGAAGACTTAGTTTTTAAAACTATTAGAAATCTCATTTTTTCTTCTGACCGGCTAGATTTATTTATTTCAGAACTTACAAATAAAATAAAATTCCAGAATAAAAATTCTGCTGATTTAAAGAAGAAAAATGATAAAGATATACAAAACATCAAAAGTAAAAAAGAAAAGCTTCTGACACTATTTTTGGATGGATTTATCACTGAAGAAGAATTTAAAAGTAAAAATGATACTTTAGAACTAGAATTAATTGAAAAAATTAGGATACAAGAGAATCTTAACAATACAAAAAATATCAATATTAATGATATTTCTTCTTATGTTAAGAGATTAGCTGATGCATTAGACAGCCAAAATATACCCATAAAAAAACAAATTCTTCAAACATTTGTTGAAGAAGTTATTATTTATAAGGAAACCATTAACATTAAGCTAAAATTTTTTGGTCTTGTGGACGGTGGTTATGATGGTGGAAGTGG
>NZ_JAMZGM010000256.1 GCF_024158605.1 Sebaldella sp. S0638
TTGTTTTCACTATTATTATACCAAATCTATGGAAATTGTCAATAGGAAAAGTCAATTACAGGTGACAAAGAAATAAGTCTTATTTTAAAGGGTTTATGCTTGAATAAAATGAGATAACAACTATAGGCGACTGAGTGTGCCATAAAAGTGGTTAAATAGAAGAGTAGAGAGGAGAAAAGTATGGCTAAGTATAAGGAAATCAGGTTTACTGGAGAGCATGAAAAAATAGGAAGACTTTTAACAGATAAAAAAATCACAAAAGAAGAACTAATGTTACTGTTGAATAATGTAGAAATAAAAGATGTGGAGATTTCAGTTAAGAAAAATGATTGGAAAATATGTGAAACAGGAAATAAAATTTTAGATTTACTATTTTTATCAAAATATCAATATACAGATAATGAAAAAGAAGAAATAGTATCAGGTGTACTGGAAGCTATAAAAAGAAAAAATAAGAAAGGTTAACTCAAAAACTTTTCATGAATTAACCTTTGCAAAAATTAGACACCGACAATTTTACGTCTGATGTCAATTCCGTTAAAACAAGATGAAAAACAATCTTTTAATTCATCGTATAAAGACTTTAAATTATTTAATTCTTTATGTATATCTTCTTTGTTGTCAGAATATTTTAAAACAATTTCATTGAAATGATAAAAATGTTTACAAAAATCAAGAAGTTCTGAATTACAATTCTTAAAATCAGAGAAGTAAAAATCTTCTAATTTTTTAACACAGAAAAATGCTTCATTCAAAAATTGTATTGCAGAATTGAAATTAATATCAATCATTTCAATGGAGTTTTCAGAGTGTAGAACGCACTCATTTGCTAAATTTAATATATGATCTTCCATAAATATAGTCTCCTTTCATTAGGATAAAGAGATTATACCATAAATTAACAATATTTTAAATAAACAAGACAAATAAAAAAAGGAGAAAGTCGTATGAAAATAGAAGATATAAAAACCTGTGAGCTTGTTGAGGAATTAAAAAGAAGAGAGGGAGTGGAAACGGTAGTGGTATTTCCTTATGAAAAGAAAAATATAGAGGCAGAAGGTGCAATGATTGTCTTGAAAATAATAGATTAGTGGATTTGTAGTTTTTAAAAATGTTTGAAAAGATAGAAAAAATCTGAAAGGAGCAAAATAATGACAAAATCATTAGAAATGGCAATGTATATAGAAGAATTAAAAAGTAAGATTAAGCTGTTGGAAAATTTACGTTATCCATATAATGAAGAAGATGAAAAAGAATTATCGGAAGAGATATTAAAATCAGCAGAGAATTTGAAGAA
>NZ_JAMZGM010000257.1 GCF_024158605.1 Sebaldella sp. S0638
GGAGAACAAATAGGAGTAGACGGAGATACAATAGTTGTTGATACAGGAAGTAAAAAGTTAATACTGGGAACAGTTTACGCTAAAAATATATCAGCCGATAATATACTTGCAAGGCATATAGCAGCAAATCAAATAGAAGCGAAGCATGTTAAAGCAAATACAATAACAACGGATAAAATATTATTCGGAGCAGGAGATGCAATTCAAAAGAATGCTTCCGGAGGAATAGAGGTAAAGTTACTTAATGGTAATACTCTTTCAGTAGTAGGAATGATGAATATATTTAGTGGAGCAGGTTTATCAATATTCAACGGAACAACAACATCTAATTCAACTAAACTGACTCTTATTCAGGGTGGTGTCATAAAATTCGCTGAATGGTCTCCCTAGCTTAAATGCTTGGGTACAGGTAGGAATAATAAGCATATCACAAAGAAGTACATCACCAATATATTTAAAAGAGGATCAGGTTTATACAGTTTATACAGATTATACAGATTACTCAAATTCAAGCATAATAATATCCCCATTAATGATAGAAATCACACAGCCCGCAGAAGGAGTAGTCTGGTACACTAAAAGAACAGTAAGCGGGAAAAATGTTTATGATATAACGGCCATAAACTGTAATGCTAAATTTGATTATGAAATATATGAATACAATTAGGAGTAGCGATGTGGAAAGATAAAAAGGTTATAAGAAAAGCAAAAGTAATTACAATTCCTACAAATACAGCATTTAAACTAAGTGATTATACACAGGGCATAGCATGGGGAGAGCATATATTAAAAACAGGAATAGTAAATATGGAGCATGGTTATGATACCTACAGTGTAGAAGTACAGAATGTAAGAACCGGTCATGATACCTATTATACAAGGATATTAAAAAAGAGAGTACAATTAAATAACACACCTAATAATTATCATATCCCGTATAATCAGTTTGGACAGGTTCATACTCTGCTTAATGAATCAAACTTAGCAGGAGTAACAATTCATATAACAGTAAAAAACTGTGTGCCACCATTGCAGGTACTGGTACTTTTAAATACCCAATACTGGGTGATAAATCAAACATCAAATAATGCATCCTTTTTAATAACAGGAACTTTAAAAATACCACCCTCATCTAGCAGTCTTTTAGAAGTGCAGTTAATCCCGACAAGCGGTCAGGTAATGACTACCACTACAGCGGATATATCTTTTTACAGATTCTATGGTGTAGAAGAAGAAATAAACGGAACAACGAATGTAATAGCATATGAGGTGGA
>NZ_JAMZGM010000258.1 GCF_024158605.1 Sebaldella sp. S0638
GATAAATCAATATATGAAAAACAAATCTTTTATTATATCAGATTTAATTTACAGACTTTCTTGCACACTCCCATGAAATAAGACAAAATACTATTTAAAATATCCGGTTTCTAATATTTCAGCATTATTATAAACAGTAATTCCTAATATTTTGATTTCAAGACCATGATAAAAATAAGTCTGATCCGAAGAAATATTCAGATGGTCATTCATGCTGTGCCACCGGATAACCTGATATAAAACTGCCTTGTACTCCACAGTTCCGCCGTCTTTATAATATCTGACCGCTGGAATCAGGGAGAACACAAGTGATAATATAATTAATATCATAATTATTTTTTTCTTTTTACTATGCATATTTTCCTCCGGGATGGTTTATGGTCATCTTTTTAACAGGGCAGAAGTAAATAGTGATAAAATACATTGAAAAACAGCGTATATCTGATATCCTGCATAAAAAAAGATTTCTCTTAATAAAAAAGGCAGTGTACTTTTCAAGCTTACATATCTCGTCGTAGGCGTAGGTGAACTGTAACATTCTATATTATGATCTTTAGCCATTAACATGGCTCTTTTCATATGTAACGGATCACTGACAAGAATCGCTGTGCGGTAAGAATTTTTATCCATTACGGCTTTTGCATTTTTGATGTTCTCCTGTGTAATAGTTGACTCCTCTTCAAGCAATACATCACTTTCCGGCACACCTTGCTTCACAGCGTACTGCATTGCAATATAAGCATCTGATTTTTGATTGCCGTCTCCTGTCCCACCAGTAAAAATCAGTTTTTTTACATAATGATTTTTATACAATGATATCCCGTGATTGATTCGTTCCTGAAAAACAGGGGATACACTTTCGTCTGCGGCACCTGCCCCGAGAATAATTGCAACATCCGCAGTCTGCTTTTCATCAACTTTGCTGTAAGTACAGATATTTACTGCAATAATTATAATATATGCAATTACAATACTAATAATAACAAATAACAGTTTTTTTACTTTTCTCATATTTATAATACCTGGCTGCTTTCAAAATGATTTATTTTCTATAATTTTTAATTATATTTCTATATATTTATTGTGCAAATTATAGCATAGTTTTTTATTTTAGTCATGCCTTTTCCTTATTGAAAAATACAGCCTTTGATTTGACAACGATCTTTAATTTATCTAAGCTTGTACTTATGTCAATAATGTGGACACATTTATCTTGTCTATTATGAAATTTTTTTCAAATATTCTTTAGGAGA
>NZ_JAMZGM010000259.1 GCF_024158605.1 Sebaldella sp. S0638
AATGGCAAAAGCTAAATTCGAAAGAAGCAAACCACACGTAAACGTGGGAACAATTGGTCACGTAGATCACGGGAAAACAACAACAACAGCAGCAATATCAAAAGTATTATCGGATAAAGGACTAGCACAAAAAGTAGATTTTGAAAATATCGACCAGGCACCAGAAGAAAGAGAAAGAGGAATAACAATAAATACAGCTCACATAGAGTATGAAACAGAAGCAAGACACTACGCTCACGTAGATTGTCCAGGCCATGCGGATTATGTAAAAAACATGATCACAGGAGCAGCTCAGATGGATGGTGCTATCTTAGTAGTATCAGCAGCTGACGGTCCAATGCCTCAGACAAGAGAACATATCCTGCTTGCAAGACAGGTTGGAGTTCCTTACATCGTAGTATACTTAAACAAAGTAGACATGGTAGATGACGAAGAATTATTAGAATTAGTAGAAATGGAAGTAAGAGAATTACTGACAGAATACGGATTCCCAGGAGATGACATACCGGTAATAAAAGGATCGTCATTAGGAGCATTAAACGGAGAAGAAAAATGGGTAGATGCAATAATGGAATTAATGAATGCAGTAGATTCATATATCCCGACACCTGAAAGACCAGTAGACTTACCGTTCCTATTACCAATAGAGGATGTATTCACTATAACAGGAAGAGGAACAGTAGTAACAGGAAGAGTAGAAAGAGGAAAAGTTAATGTTGGAGAAGAAGTAGAGATCATAGGAATAAGACCTACAACAAAGACAACAGTAACAGGAGTAGAAATGTTCAGAAAGTTATTAGATTCAGGAGAAGCTGGAGATAATATCGGGGCATTATTAAGAGGGACAAAGAAAGAAGATGTAGAAAGAGGACAAGTATTGGCGAAACCAGGATCAATAACACCTCATACAAACTTCAAATCAGAAGTATATGTATTGACAAAAGAAGAAGGTGGAAGACATACACCATTCTTTACAGGATACAGACCACAATTTTACTTCAGAACGACAGATATAACAGGAATGGTAAATCTGCCGGAAGGAATAGAAATGGTAATGCCGGGGGATAACATCGAAATGACAGTAGAATTAATCCACCCAATAGCAATGGAAGAAGGATTAAGATTCGCCATCAGAGAAGGTGGAAGAACGGTTGCTTCTGGTGTAGTTGCTACTATTAC
>NZ_JAMZGM010000260.1 GCF_024158605.1 Sebaldella sp. S0638
GAAAAGTATTTTGACAAAGACCTGAACAGTTATGTTCTTACACTTACAAGAATACCTTATGCACAAATGCTTAAAAATACTGAAGCTGTGGAATTCGGTAAAGGACTTGACGAGCTTCACGCTAAAGGACCTTCAGATACTGAAATGGATATGTTTGATGCATTAAAGTCAATATCTGATAAAGATGAACTGGCAGAAACATTTGATATGCAGCTGAGAGGTAATGTATATGCCAATATCCAGCAGAGAATGATGGATGTAAACGGAGTTCTTGATACTGCGTACAAACAGCTTAAGAGCGAAGAAAATACGACTAAGGATATAACTAAAGTATCTGCTATATATTCAGGAGGAAACATAACAGATAAAAATCCGGGAGTGGAAGAGTATGATTATCAGTCACTTGGAATAATGTATCTGAAAGAAAAAGAAACTCTGAAATATGGTACAAACTTTAATTATTCACTGGGAATACTACAGAGTAAATTTGACTTTGATCAGGGATCAAAAGAAGATATAACGAGTCTGAAAGCCGGAATAGGATATGAACAGTATCTCGCACAGGGCAGCAGATTTAAGTTTATGACAAGAGGAGAGCTTGGTGTAAACTATCATGATATGGAAAGAAAGATTTATTTAAGCAACGGTACTTATAAGAATAACGGAGACTACTTCTCAGGAACAGCAGAATGGAAAAACAGACTGAATTATGAACTTCCTATAATATCAAAGAATTTTAAGATGGATATATTCGGAAGCTTGAATACAGGTTACGGAAAATTTCAGGGATTCAAGGAAGACGGAGACGGAATGTATCTTGATGTAAAATCGGAAGATTATTTCTCATTAAGACCGGGAGCGGGAATAGAAGGAGAATGGTCATATACAACAGTAAAAGGAAGCAAGTTTATGCTCACAGCCGGGGCAGCTTATGAATATGAAACACAGGATATCTATGGTGATGGAAATGAAGTAAAGATAGCAGATACAGATGCCGGATATTACAGACTGGAAGAACCGGAAAAGATAGATAATATATTTAAAGCAAGTGTCGGAGCAGGTTATGAGACAGCGGGAGGATTTAAGACAGGAGTAAGAGTGGAAAGAGAAGAAGGAAGTGTAAAAGGTACAAAATATCAGTTAGACTTTTCATGGAAATTCTAAA
>NZ_JAMZGM010000261.1 GCF_024158605.1 Sebaldella sp. S0638
AGAGACAATAACCATCATTTTTCCAATTAAAATGAATACATTTGATGCACATTTCCATTTTTATTCCTCCTTGATTTATTTTAAATTTTATGTTATTGTTAATTATTGCTTTACAAGTCATGAGATAGCATTTATTTGCTGTCTCTTTTTTTGTATAAAACCCCTGACTTTTGATCCATGAGTTTTATCCATTGCCAAAAGTCGTAAATATAACTTTCAGACTTATTTATTATTAAATCTGCTATTACAGTTAGACTAAATAATATAAGAGCGATAGCAAGCCAGTTATTGAATACAAAGCTTTCTGTGTATAGTTGAAATATTTTACTGTTACCAATGTATAGAATTAATTTTTCCATATATTTTCCTCCTTGTTATTTATTTTAAAAATTGATATACTACTATTGCTGTATCACTTGCTTTTAACTCATCTTTTTAGTTAAGTGGTACAGTCAAATGATTGATTGTTTCATGGAGCAACTTTCGGTTTGTACCTCCAATACAATTATGTTAAGTTGTTCCATGAAATAATTAATCCTTGAACCGTGCTGTCTGATAAACTAATTCCATGACCGGAAGAGACAGCACAGTTGAGGGATTTTTTATGGATTTTCACAATATAAATCAATCATAATCTGCTCCTCATCCGGAAAAGAATCTAAAATATGAGATTCAAGTATCTGGATATTTTTATTTTCCTTTTTAAGTATGCTGTGAAGATGTTTGTAATTATCGGCATAAATCCCAGTAATAATGTGCTCATCCTTGTCAGCGTATACAACATAAAACAAATTCATAAAAATCACTTCGCCAGTTCTTCGTGTAATATCGTGTTTTTGCTTTCTTTAGGAAAATAAGTAACTTTAGAATTTTTGTATCTAATTCTTTTAACAATACCGCCAAACCTTTCAGCGAAATATTCAGCAGTTTTTCTATCAGGTAAATTAGCAATGGTGACATTTTCAATAATAACTCTAAACATAAATGAATCCTCCTTAATATATAGTTACCGGAGTATATAACTTCAATTTTTTAGGAGTGTTGATTTTGTTATATACTCAGGCAAGAATATATCTTGCTTAACGTGCTGCTAATAAATACTCTAAAATATTAAATTTTGCC
>NZ_JAMZGM010000262.1 GCF_024158605.1 Sebaldella sp. S0638
GATAAATATCCTAATCTTTTTTGTGTTCTCCTTGTATTATAAAAACCTTCTATGTATTCAAATAATATCCGCTTTAATTCACTGTAACTTTTTAATTCCTGCGGATAAATTAATTCTTTCTTCAATACTGAATGAAAACTTTCTATACATGCATTATCATATGGATTCCCTCGGCGTGAATAAGATTCTATTATTCCGTATTCTAATAGTTTTTTTCTGTAATTTCTTGCTGTATACTGGCTTCCTCTATCTGTATGGATTATGCTTCCTTTTAATTTTTTCAAAGGTAACTTAAAAAGACTCTTTAATACCAGTTCTTCTTCCATTTTTTCACCAAATTCATAACTTAATATTTCATTATTATATAAGTCCATATAACTTGCCAGATAACACCATCCCTTATCTTTTGTCCTTATATACGTTATATCTCCTACTATTTTTTCATAACTCTTAGTGCTGTTAAAATCTCTGTTTAACCTATTCTCTAAGCCTTCATGCTCTGTTGCTACACTTGCTTTATATTTATATTTTTGTGTTACTACTGACTTTATACCCATTTCTTTCATTAATTTTTGGATTCGACGTTCACTTACTTTCATTCCTTTTTTCCTAAGTTCTCCTTGGATTTTTGGGCTTCCATATTTTTTTTCATTTAAAACCCATATTTCTCTTATTTCTTCTTTCAATCTCTGTTCTTCTAAGCTTCTCTTACTTATTTTTTTATTTTTATATGAATAGTAACTACTTCGGGATATCTCCAATAAATCCGATGTTCTTTTTATATTTTTTCTTCGTAGTTCCAATTTTTTCATTAATTCTTTTCTCTCTGACTTGTGAATATGGCTAAGGCATTTTTTAAGATATCATTATCCGTTTCTAATTCTTTCACTTTTTTTCTCAATTCTAACAGTTCTTTGTAACTTATATCTTTTCCATCTGAATTTCCTACTTTTTGGGTTAATTTTATCCAACTTCCTATACTCTGTTTACTTACGCCATATTCACGAGATAACTGCGCTATACTTTTCCCATTTTTATGCAGTTCTACCATTGTTGATTTAAATACTTTATCGTATCTTTTTGTTCCTTT
>NZ_JAMZGM010000263.1 GCF_024158605.1 Sebaldella sp. S0638
TTACAGCATAGACTTGAAAGGTAAATCAGGCTCTATTGTAAAACAGTCCTCAAATCCTCTCTCAAAGTGAAACTCCAGATTGTCCTTGTCATTAGGAAATATGAATTTCCCTCCTACCTGCCATATAAATGGTTTGAACTCATACTTTAATCTGGCTTTCTTCATCTTCCAAAGCATTAATATTTCATACGGGTCTGCCTGAAAGTTCGACCAGATATCATGGTGAAACGGTATTACTACCTGTGTCTTTAATGATTCTCCCATTCTCAAAATGTCCACTGATGTCATCTTATCTGTCATTCCTCTCGGGTTTTCTCCGTATGATCCTAATGCTACATCTACTTTATGTTCATTACCGTGCTTTGCATAATAGTTTGAATAGTGTGAATCTCCGCTGTGATACAGATTTCCTCCTGGTGTTTTTACCAGATAGTTTACTGCCAGTCTGTCCATATCCTGAGGCATCTTATCTTTTAGTATTACTCCTTCCGGTGCTGTCACTAGCTCTGTTCTGTCAAATGACTCTAATACCACAAGCTCTATATCTTTTATCTTTACTGTATCTCCGGGCTTTACCACTTTACATCTCTCTGCAGGTACTCCCCAGCTTACCCATAAATCAACACATGCCTGCGGCCCTATAAACGGTACACTCGGATCACAGTTTTTCAATACCGCTGCTGCCACATTAGGGTCAATGTGATCTGCATGGTCATGTGTGGCAAGTACTGCGTCAAGTTCTTTTATTGCAAAAGGATCAAGTACAAAAACAGAAGTTCTAAGGTTTGGCTGTAACTTTACCCCTCCCACCATTCTCTGCATCTGATGCTGCTTTTTCATTAATTTATTTTTCTTTGTTCTTTTTCCTGTACCGCACCAAAAGTCTATAACAATATTAGTATTACCTTCACTCTTAACCCAGATACCTGTACATCCAAGCCACCACATAGCAAAAGTTCCCTTTTCTACTACTTCTTCTTCGATTTCCTCATTAAGCCATGTCCCCCATTCCGGAAATGTGTTCAATATCCAAGATTCTCTTGTTATTTCTTCTACTTTACTCAT
>NZ_JAMZGM010000264.1 GCF_024158605.1 Sebaldella sp. S0638
AGAGACAATAACCATCATTTTTCCAATTAAAATGAATACATTTGATGCACATTTCCATTTTTATTCCTCCTTGATTTTTTAATAACATTCTTGTATAATTAGATATCCAGAATTTAGTGTGAGACGGCATTAATTTGCTGTCTCTTTTTTTAAAAATATTTTTTGGGATTTTCAGCGAATCTGATTATATCCACTTTATTCCTACGCACAAATTCCTTTTCTTTCTCTTTATCTGTATGACGGGATTGAAAAAATTCTATTATCTTCTTTAACATAGTTATACACCTCCTTATTTAATTCAATATTATATTTTTTACCAAATTTCTTATTTTTGATTTTTCTCTCTATTGCTTTTTTGCTAATGAATTTGAAGTCTATTTTCATGTTATTCCTCCTAATGTTTATATTTTTAATTGAATTTAATTATTGAATGTGATATATTATTTTCAAAGGCTAAGTCCTTTTATAAATCTTGTTCGCAGCTCAACATTTTGTTGGGCTGTTTGGTTAAATTAATTGTTTTCCAGTCCTGTCTGTTTTTTGAACCAAACCCCACAGACAGGACAGTTAAGTAATTAAATTTAAGGAGGTTATAATTATGCAAAACTTAGAATCTTCAGTATTAAATGATATTATAGAAATATCACAAGAAGAAGATGTGAGTACTGTAAATAAAATGTTATCTAATGGTTGGATTCTGCTAAAGATATACACTACAGCTTCTGTTTCAGAACCAGACCAGATGGCGCATTATATAATGGGTAGAATGATAGAAAAAAGAGATCCTTTTGAAAAATTTATGGATTTATAATTTTTTTAAACTCTGGTGCGTATCCGATAGTATAAACACCAGAGTTTTTATTGTAATTTATGATATACCAGTCATTATTTAACTTATGGTTTAAATCGTTAATATCTTTTGTATTTTCAATTTTTCTTACTAAACATAGTAATCTGCCCATAATTTCACCTACTTTCTATAAAATATTTTTTATGGATTTTCATGATATAAATCAATCATAATCTGGTCTTCATCCGGAAAAGTATCTAAAATATGAGATTCC
>NZ_JAMZGM010000265.1 GCF_024158605.1 Sebaldella sp. S0638
ATTTTACAAATGGAACACATTATGATTCACTGGCAAAAGTGCTGGATGAAAACTATGTAATTGACGGTATATTAGGAGGCCAGACAGGGGATGCCCTTGCAATGTATGATAAGCTTGATCTGATAACAGATAGTAAGACACTGGGAAAAGCAATGCAGGATCTAACAGGAGAAATGTATTCTAATACAACAAGAAGAATGGAAGATGTATCGGATATATTTGCAGATTCAATGGATGTACTTCAAAACTCAGATAATAATACCAAAGAAAACGTAAAGATAAATGTAATAGCAGGCAAAGGAAAGACAAAAGAAAACAGAAATGGAATACTGCCTTATGATTACAGCAGTGCAGGCGTACTGGCTTTAAGAGAAGTAGAGAGAACTTACAGACATACATTTGGATATTCACTAGGTTATTTGAGAACAGATTTTCAGTTCGAAGATACAAATAACGAAGATGAGGCAAACACAATCCAGTTAGGAATGCATAATAAGTATAAGACAAACGGCTGGGGCTTTAAAACAGACCTTCTTGGAAGAATAGGATTTAATAATACAGACAGAGAAATGGACTGGGGAACAGGAAGTATTTCACAGATGAGCGGAGACTATACGACATATGGAGTGACTTTGTTAAATGAAGTATCTAAAGATCTGGAAATAGGAAAAAGCAGTAAGATAGTACCTTATGCAGGCTTGAAACTGGAATATGGATATCATTCAGATATAAAAGAGAGTGGAGCAGCAGAAAGATTAAGAGTGGATCAGAATGAATACTACAGTGTAAAACCAAATGCAGGAGTAGAATTCCAGTTAGACAAGTATTTAGGAGAAAGTAAGGACTGGAAAATAAAAATGAATGTGGGCTTAGGCTATGAATATGAACTGGGAGATACAAATAAAGCGGAACAAGCCAGTCTTGACAGTATATCATCAAAGAAATTCAGTATGGGAAAATCGGGAGATGATAAAGGGAAATTCACTACAAACGGAGGAGTAGGAGTGGAATTTCAGGACAGATACGGAGTTTTCCTGACAGGACAGTATAAAACAGCAGG
>NZ_JAMZGM010000266.1 GCF_024158605.1 Sebaldella sp. S0638
CTGGCAATATATCAGGATATAGCCGAAATAGCACCAGAAATAGTAGGAGTAATAAGTAACGAGGCAAGTGAATATAAAAAACTGGGAGATTATCTGGGTGGAGTAGTAGAAGGTTTAAAACAAAAAATACTACTTCAAATGCAGGAAGATATGTGGAAAAAAGCTTCGGCAGAAGCAAAAAAATATATAGATGAAATATATAAGGCAGATATCGAAATAGGGAAGCTAACTGCCGAAATGAATAAACTGCTTGCCAAAGAATACAAATTAAAGATATCAGTAGATCAAATAGTAACTGATGATTTAATGTCGAAATATAAAAAGTATTGGGAAAACGGACTGAATTCAGATGATCTTTCGGATATAAATGGTACTTTGGACAAAATAGCAGTAGCGCAGGGACTTTCAGGCGAACAGGCAGAGAGTTTTAAAATAGCGCTGGATGAATATGCTAGAAGTAAAATGAGTGAAGAAGAAAAAGGTCTTGAAGCATTTCAGAAAGCACAGGATTTTTTCATAAAATCAGATAGCGAAATACAGCAAAAAATAAATCTAACAAATTCGATACTTGGAACATTTAATAATGAGTTTGGACAAATAAAATCTAAAACAGAAATTTCATCTTATCAGATGATAAATGAGTTAAACAGACAATCATCAGAACTACAGAAGTCCACAGCAATAACCCGTGGAGCTTTAACAGGGGAAATAAGGGATGCGAAGGGTAATATCATAGCCACGGTAAATACCGGCAAGGACAGTATAACAGGAACAATGATAGCCAAACATGCTGAAACGCAAGGGGAAATCCATATAGTAGGCTCAAATGTAACAACAATGATAAAAGATATGGGTAATGGACTTTTTAGGGTAGTGGAAAGAAGTTTGGCAAATAATCAAGTACTATCGGATAAGACAATAACCCGAGAAGGATTAGAAGCTCAAGGGGATTTAGCAGCAAAAGGTGTGGAAGATGCAATAAAAAATGTATCAAAAACAATAGGGAATGAGAAGATAAAAGGTTACGCAGGTCCCAGTTCCACGAAAAATAAAAAAGGT
>NZ_JAMZGM010000267.1 GCF_024158605.1 Sebaldella sp. S0638
TCTCCTAAAGAATATTTGAAAAAAATTTCATAATAGACAAGATAAATGTGTCCACATTATTGACATAAGTACAATCAGGAGTTATGACAAATAATAATATAATAACTGTTGGTAAATCAGATGTAGCAGCCAAAGAATTTTCAGTGGGAATGGCAACAGAAACAGGAAAGATCATAAATGCTAACGGTGCGGTAATAACTGTAGGAAAAGAAGCCGGAGTGGGAATGTTTGCCAGCGGAGTGGAAGTAAAACACCCGGACGGGACAACAACTTACGGACCGTCAGGAACAGCTGAAAACTATGGAACTATAGATGTAACAGGGCTAAAAGCATACGGGATGCTGGGCACAAACGGGGCAACTGTATATAACGGAGTAACAGGTATAATAAATGTAGATGGTACAGGAGCAAAAGGAATAATCGGAACAAATGAAGCTAAAATTATAAATGACGGAATAATAAACGTAAATGGAACTGGTACACAGGGAGTATATATTGAAAAAGGCGCTACACTTACAAATACTGGTCAGATAAATGTAAATGGAGACGGGAAAATCGGAGTATTTGTAGGGATGGGAAGTTCGTTTGTGAATACTGCCGGAATTACAATAAGTTCAGGCGGAACTGTAGTATTCGACGGAGGCGGAACACTTGCCAATATCGGGGACATAGTTATAGACGGACCTAATGCCACAATAAACGGTATTACAATAAATAATACAGGAAAAATAGAAATAACAGGATCACTGGACTTTACAGGAAATATTATTTTACAGACTGTGGCAGGAGCAGCGGGAACTATAAATGTAGGCGGACTTTCGGGAACAGGTCATATTATACTGAGTCCTGATGCTGCACTTGGTAATAATTATGATATGCATCACGTACAGCTGCTGGGAGGAATCAGCAATCCTGAAACTGAAACAATAAGAGTAACATCACAATCAGTATCTTTCCTTGCGGAAAAGTATTTTGACAAAGACCTGAACAGTTATGTTCTTACACTTACAAGAATACCTTATGCACAAATGCTTAAAAA
>NZ_JAMZGM010000268.1 GCF_024158605.1 Sebaldella sp. S0638
GTAAAAGACCTCTTCGATAAGGCAGTACAGGGAACAGATATAGGCGGGATATACCGGGATAAATATAATGAAGCTTTTGGAAATGCTTTCAGGGAAGTAATGGCAGACTTTAAACCAAGCGGAGATTACAGAAAAGATCAGGAAGAATATCAAAAAAGATTCATAGAGGCATTAAAAGAACTTGCAACAAGTTCAGATATGGCAGTAAGAAGCATAGCAAATCTTACTCTATTTGATACAGTGAAAAGTCAATTAGATGAACTGGCAGGACATTTAAGTACAGCAGGAGAAGTATTAAAAGATGATTTCCTTAAAAATCTTGCTGTAACAGTAGAAAGTCTATCAGCCTTAGCAGAAAGCCTAAAAAACACCAGTCTTACAAGTAATTCAAAACTAGGTGGAATACTTGGAGGTGTAGGAGGCTTTCTAAGTAATGTAACGAGTGGAATAGGAATGGTAACAGGACTTGTAACAACAGGAGTAGGATTATTCAGAAGTGCAGGAGACCTTTTAGGCTTTGGAAGCAGTAAGAAGCAAAAAGCTAAAAATGAGGAAGAAAGAAAAAAAGCAGCTGAATGGTATGAGAAACAGTTCAAAGAAAATACGGACCTCATAAAAAGTATAAACGACCTGACAGGCTCTATAGTAGATTTAAATACAAAACTTATTCAGAATATTGCAAATGATACTTCAGATAAAAATATAGCAAAGCAGAAAAGTTACTACGATAACCTGATAAACAAAACGGGAGAGCTGTTTGATGAGAATATAACAGCCACAGGCCATAGTACAAGTAAGAAAAGAAAGTTATTCGGATCAAAAACAAAAGATTCTTACAATACTTTAAATCAGTCATTTGACGAGTATTTTGGAGATGCATGGAAATACACCTCAAGAGATTCAAAAAGCCTTGAGCAGTTCTACGATTCATATTTAAAAAACTTTGATATGAATAGGCTTAAAAAGAAATTAGGGAAAAACAGCCTTGATAACAGCAATATAGAACAGGTAAAAGGACAGTTCCTAAGATTTATTGA
>NZ_JAMZGM010000269.1 GCF_024158605.1 Sebaldella sp. S0638
GAAATAGAAAGATACAGGACTGAATTAAATACCGTAACCCGTCAGATAAATAACATGGGAAATACATCAGGCGGAGCCACATCAGGAGTTCAGAAACTAATGGCTTCCTTAGGCGGAGTAAAAGGAATTCTGGCCGGTCTTGGAATAGCAGTAGGAATAAGGGAATTAGGGAAATTAGGCTTACAGTGTATAAACTCGGCAAGTGATATAAAGGAACTTGATAATGTGCTTGAACAGGTATTTGGCAAAGGTAAGGAAGATATAGCCAAATGGGCAGAGGGAGTAAGTACTGATGTAGGAAGAGCCTCATATCAGTTACAAAAATTTGCCTCTGTTTACGGAAGTATATTTAAAGGCTCAGGAATAAAAACAGAAGATTTTCAGGATATGTCAACAGCCTTGTCTCAGTTAACAGCAGACTTCTCATCCTTTTTCAATGTGGCGGATGACGAAGCTTTTACGGCTTTGAAAGCAGGATTGACAGGAGAATCAGAGCCATTAAAAAGATTCGGGATAATATTAAATGAAACAACAGCAGCAGAGTATGCCCTGTCTCAGGGAATAAAAACAAAATGGAAAGAAATGTCAGAAGCACAAAAACAGCTGGTAAGATATAACTTTCTAATGGATAAGACAAACTTTATCCAGGGAGATGCAGAAAGAACCATAGGAAGTTATGCCAATCAGTTAAAAGTAATGGAAGCATATATTGATAACATTTCAAGAGCTTTCGGACAGAAATTTATTCCGGCCGGTGAAGGAGTATTAGGAGTAATTAATAATATGCTTGGTGCTGTAGACAGAATGGTAGATACTAAAAATATAGATGATTATGCAATGCAGTTCTATAGTATAAAAACGGAACTTGAAGGTCTTTACGCAAGATATAGTCAATTATCTCAAATAGAGGGAAGAAGCCCTGAACAGGAAAAAGAAAGACTGGCAATATATCAGGATATAGCCGAAATAGCACCAGAAATAGTAGGAGTAATAAGTAACGAGGCAAGTGAATATAA
>NZ_JAMZGM010000270.1 GCF_024158605.1 Sebaldella sp. S0638
TCTCCTAAAGAATATTTGAAAAAAATTTCATAATAGACAAGATAAATGTGTCCACATTATTGACATAAGTACATTATGATGGTCCGCGGCAAAATCCTACTTTAATAGATGGAAAATATAAAGATGCCAAAACAGGGTATACGATTAAAGGAAAATATACTTATGTTATAGATGCAGAGGGAAATTTACAAATGGCAAAAACAACAAAACTTGGAATGGATGGAGGACATACTAGTTTAAGTGGAGGAAACCAGTGAAATATGCTGGAGAGATAAAATTTAATAATAAAGGACAGTTGGAGTATTGGAATAATGGATCGGGGCATTATGAGCCGAATGCTGCACAAGCAGTTGAAATATCAAAGATATTTGAATCATTAGGGGTTCCTGATGCAAGTATGGGCAAATTTATACCAGTTAAAATAGAACCCAAATAAGTTAGTCTAAAAAAATTATAAACTATGGATTGTAGAAGATTATTATAGTTGATTGGATGGTTAAAATGGATATAATAATGAGATTGAAAAAATATTTTAATACAGATGTAGCGTTAATGGATGATGAGGAATATTCTGACTTAGTTGATGATTTGGGAACCTCTGTTGAAAATCAAAAAAAATTTATAGATTATGTATTGCAAAATAAGTTTGAAGTTGGAGATGAGTATAAAATTTTTATGATATTAGTAGACGTATATGGATTTGAAGCAGAAGATGATTTTAATATAGTTTACTTAAATCAATTATATAACTGGGTTTTAAAAGTAATGTTTAAAAAAGAATTTTATGATTATTCGATGTGTTATAGATTTAGTGACTTACTTGTCAAAATGACAAAGAACGTTCAAAAGGTATATAAAGATATAATTGAAAATGTAAATATTTTTAATCCTATAACAGTTCAAATTGCTATATGCAGTATGTATGGTTACTATGATTATTTTCAATATAAAGAATTAACAGAGATTTTTTTAGATAAAATTTTCACTTCTATTAAGAAAAATAAAGATAATCA
>NZ_JAMZGM010000271.1 GCF_024158605.1 Sebaldella sp. S0638
ATAGACCTAGAAGCTTTAAATAATATGTATAATGATATCCATGTAAATACAGCCATAGAATCGCTGTTACGGGGAGTAGCCTCAAGAGAACTGATATTTAAAAGTGAGATAACTGATAAAGAAGAAGACACAATCCTCTTAGAATTACAGAAAAGGTTTAACAGGATAAAAAATAAAACAAACTTCATAAAAGAGATAGGGAAAGCCTGTTTTTTCGGATATACACTTCATGAAATAGAATATAATGAAGATTTTAGCATGAGAAGGTTTGTCTCAATCCCGCGTAATAAAATGGAATTTGATAAGGAAAAAAAGAAGTGGAAGATAAAAGGTAAAGAAGAGGTTTATGTAGAGGAAAATGGTAAATGGCTTATATCCATATATGATGAGAGCATAGAAAATTTTAAAGGGAATACGAAGCTAAGAGCCGTCTACAAAACCTATCAGGAAATAGAAGAAATAAAGAAAAAAGTAAATGCAATAGTAGAGAAGTACGGGTCGGTAATCCCAGTATTCGCATATAATACAAAATTAAGTGATGAAGAAGTAAAAGAGGCAGCCAAAGAGATAAAAGCAATGTACGGGGAAAAAATACTGGCTGTACCACTTGAAGACGGGAACTTAAAAGATAACTTTTTCTTCATAACCTTAAATGATTTGGATATCCATATACACAATACCTTGATAGAAAAGGCAGAGAGCAAGATATTTCAAAACTTACTTGGAGGAACATTAACAGTAAGTACAGGTGAAGGGAGTAACTCCTATGCTTTAGGAAAAGTCCATGAAACAGAGAAAGAAAAGATAGAAAATGAAATATCCTTATTCATAAGAGATGAGCTGGATAAGCTGATAGAAATAGATGGTAATATATTCGGTTATGAATCGGAACAATATTACATAAGCATAGAATTACCGGAAGATAGGGAAAAAATACTTCAAATAGAAAATCTTGAAGAAGATAAGATGAATAAAAAGGCGGATACAATATCCAAATTAA
>NZ_JAMZGM010000272.1 GCF_024158605.1 Sebaldella sp. S0638
TTTCGGACACCTGCCTTCTCTCAATTAGTTTACACAATCAAGATTTTTGTGTCCACTTTTTCATACTAACACCAACTCAACATAATCAGAAAATCTTTTTATTATTTTCTTTACTAAGATTTCTTCATTTAACCAATTTTCTAAATTATTTGTCTTTATTGATAATCCTATTATTAAATCTGTTATTTTTAATATCTTATTAGCTGAAAAAATATTTTCTCGTTTCCAATAATCGCTTATTACTTTAAATTCCTCTGTTTCTTTTATGAATAATTCATTATTATTAATAGGCTCAATTTCATTTTTGCTTAGAATAAATAAAATATATGTTTGTAACAAGAGATGATTTTCTGATGTTATTTTAATATTCAAATCCTTTTTTACATATTCTAAAAAATCAATGATTTTCTCACTCTTAGAAAAGAAATTTTCATATTCATTATTTAAATAATTATATACCTGACTATTTAAAATAATTTCTTTTAACAATTCTAATTTTTTATTTTCTTCTATTTGAGATTTTAAAATAAATCCTTTGTTTTTTTTATATTCTATTTCTTCTAATTCTAATTTTAATAAATTCAAATCCTTTTTTGCTGTAGTTAAAGATATTTCTAGCTTTTTAGAAAACTTTTGCAAATTAATTCCAAGATTAAAAAACAAAAGGAATTTCATCATTAAAAGGCGATCCGCTCTATCTATTATTTGGGTCATTTCTAGTAATGATAATATTTTTTTCTTTTCTTCTTCTGTCTTTATACGGTATATTTCTCCACTATTACATATCTTTATATTTATTTTTTCTAATATTTCATTTATTTTTTTTATATTATATTCAAATGTACGTTCTGAAATATTATTCTCTTTTACAAAACTACTAGAATTTATTTTTTCTTCTTTTAAAAGTTTTAGCAATATTTTTTTATTAAGAATCGTTAACATTTTTCTCCTTCCATATATTTCTAGTATATGTTACCATTTTTTTATAT
>NZ_JAMZGM010000273.1 GCF_024158605.1 Sebaldella sp. S0638
ACAGGGGACAGCACTGTAAAATCAGGCGGAGCATCATACATTTATGACGGAAGTAACTGGATAAAGATATCAGAATTTGAGAGCATGGACATGATAATTGACTGGACAGATATTCAGAATAAGCCTAATATTGTTGACATCAAAGTATCGGCAACAGAGCCGACAGGGCAGATAGAAGGAGATATCTGGATACAAGAAACTGTGTAGGTGATTAAGTATGGCAAATGTGAAAATAAAAAAGAAAAAAGATGATGGCGGATATGAACAGCTATATCCGCATACACTTGCAAAAAATGTGATGACAGGAACAGGAAATGTAGACACAGACATAATTATGCTGAGACAAAGAATATTAAATTTAGAATATACTAAAACTCCTGTAGTAATTGAAGTACAGGAAAAATATTCAGACGGAGAATACCAATTCTATGAAGCTTCAAGTTTTCATGCATGGCATTTTCAAAATACAGAAGCCAATTTGAAGATAGTATTTAATGAAACAAATCGGGGTGGAAATATAGTGATAGATGCCACGGACGATATGGGGATGACTATGAACTACCCCATTTTAGCAGGACTTTATGACAGAAAATTTGAAAACGGCGAAATAAAGCCTGGGAAGATATATGATCTTTTATATTATAACTACCAATTTTATTTGACAGGTAGTGATTCTGACAATAATACGGCAAAAATATTGGTTAATAATCAAATATTCAGTAATGCAACATCTTATTTCGGTAGAGCAGTATTACAAAAAGTAGGAAAAGTGGTTATATTTGCAGGTTATGTAAATAATGCATCACCTTTCAATATAGAGGGAACAATAATAGGACAATTGCCTTACAAGCCTGTTTCAGATATTAATGTAATTCCCAATATATCATTAACAAGCTCAGGTAATATGGTAATTGGCGGTTATGCCACAGCAAC
>NZ_JAMZGM010000274.1 GCF_024158605.1 Sebaldella sp. S0638
ATCACACTCTCTTGACTTATTTTTTATTTTTGTTTATAATTAACATTGAGATTTCATAAATAATTTATTCTTCGCTCCTTATTTATAATAAGGAGTTTTTTTATTTACTTTTTTCTTTTTTTATGATACAAGTACTTATCACAAATACAATAATCTCTCGAACCTCTTTTCGAGGTTCTTTTATTTTTTATTAAATTATGTTACAATTGGATTAATATTTTTCTTTGAAAGGTGGTTGTCTTATGTTTAATTATTTAGATAAAAAATTTATCTTAGATGTTAAGTCAGGCGTTTGTCATGAATTTTCCAACATTAACAAAAATTGTCAGATATTTAATATTGATTTTCAAAATGTCTTTAATTCTAATTCTATTACTGAAATCACTAAGCTACACCCTCATTACAAGAAAAAATGTGTTTATTGTATGATAGAACATTACTATGATTATTGTTGATATCTGCTATAATTCAAGAACAACACTTTTATTCTTTTTACTAGATTATTAAACTTCCCTATTTAAGGTGGTGTGTAGTGTGAATTTTTACTTTAAGTATTTTAAAGGATTCTGTGACATATCACAGAATATTCAGGAAATTACCGTTAAAATTTTCGGCATTTCTTCTCATGGATTCCCTACTAAAAATCAAAAGAAAATACTCTATCATTGTAACAACAACCATTGTAAATTTAATAAACTTGACCAATGTAATATATACCAAAAGTTCCATCCTTTTAGCCCTCTATAAAGATGGGCTTTTTTATTCCACTTCTTCCCATTTTTCCAGTAAAGATTCCATTAGATTTCTTACTCCTTCTTCGTCATGATCTTCCAAAGCTGTGACTAAACCCTCTGCTATATTCTTTAATTCTTCCATATCTTTATTTCTCATATTAATTCAGTCCTTCCTCTAATATTCCGT
>NZ_JAMZGM010000275.1 GCF_024158605.1 Sebaldella sp. S0638
AATATAATAACCATAGTGGAGCGACTGGGTGATTTTGAAGAGGAAAGTAATAAACTGGTAACACCAAGAGGCTTACTGAGTGAATGGTGGACTGACTTGGAGAAAAAGGAACTTGATGGAATCTATACGGGATATAGTGATCTTGATAAATATGTATTTCTTGAGAAAGGGAGTTTAATTACTATAGGAGCAAGACCTTCAATGGGAAAAACAGCCTTTGGTTTAAATTTAGCTTATAAAAATGCGGTAAAGCATAATGTTTTGTATGTGAATATAGAGATGAATACCAAGCAGATAACAAACCGGATACTGGCAAGTATGTCAGGAGTAACATTAGGCAAAATAAAAAAGACAAAAGGTGAAGTACTGACAGATGACGATATAGCTGCAATAAGTCGTAAAATGTCAATGTTTGAGAAATTGAAACTAGGGATACTGGACTGTAAGAATAATAATTTTGAGTTAATAGTTCAGGGAATAAAAAAGGCACATGAGAAGAATCAATTATCCCTGATAGTAATAGATTACCTGACTTTAATGCAGGCAAAAGGATATTCAACGAAAAATATAGAAGTAGAGGAAATGGCAAATAGATTAAAGGCATTAGCAAAAGAGCTTGATACTTGTATTGTAGTCTTAGCCCAGTTAAATAGAGATGTAGAAAAGAGGGCGGATAAAAGACCTGTATTAATGGATTTAAGAGATTCAGGTGGAATAGAGCAGGCAAGTAATGTTGTGATGTTTTTGCATAGAGAAGATTATTATAACAGCAGTAATAATAGTAAGAAATTATCAATAATGGAAGTAATAATCAGGAAAAACAGAGATGGGGAATTAGGGACAGTAAGCTTAGTTTTTAATAAAGAAACACAGGA
>NZ_JAMZGM010000276.1 GCF_024158605.1 Sebaldella sp. S0638
TTTACATGAAATACAAATTCCTGAAAGGTAAGTCTTTTATTTCCCGTATACACCTGTACTAATGCACTTACTTTTCCTTGTTCATTTATCTCATTCCCTTTGAATCTATAAATTAATACACCGTCTATATCTTTTATCTCACATTCTCCCACCACCACAGCTCCTGACACTTTTGTTACTGTTAATGTTGCTGTTTTCCCTGTCAAATCGAACGGCATTCCGTATTTCCGTAAATTAATTGTTAATGGATATACTTCGCTATCTCCCTGTACATACAGTATATTTGTATGCTTTATATTCTCAAATAATTCTAAATCAACTGAATATTCTTTTCTCATTATTGGAATGCTCCTCTCACCTGTAATTTTGCAGTATACGTTACACCTGCCGTCAAAGTACCGCTATGGACTATTCTTCCTGTTTCTCCTATTACATAGGTTCCTATTAATTCTCCTTTAGTCACACTCCCGTCACTTCCATATATACAGAAGTCTAAACCTTTTGTCCAAGGGCTGTTGTAATACGGGAAATAAGATGGAGGCAAATTTTCCAGTATATTGGCTGTTGCACCATTTACGTTATATCTCACTAATATATCATATGTTAAATACTTCCCCTGCGCTCCTATTCTTACAGTTCTTGTTGTAAATTTAGAAGTGTCACCATAGTCTGTATCTGATACCATTATTGTTTTTGAAGTAGCATTCCCTACATAATTATTCACTGTGTTATAAGTTGATCTTGCTGCTACTTCTACTTTATCTCCTGTTATACTGTACGGAGTATCATAGGAGCTCGAATATCCGCCTGCTATCCTTATTCCGAATTTATTTGTCGGAATTCCATTCTCAAGATAATTTATTAAATATACAGA
>NZ_JAMZGM010000277.1 GCF_024158605.1 Sebaldella sp. S0638
ATAATAAAGTCCTCCTGTTTTTAGTTTATCATAAAAAGATTTTTTTATTTACAGACTTTTTATCACAGGCTCATATTGGATAAGAAAACTTATGAATTTATATATGTTAAATACAATTATTTAAGACCCCATTCTTATAATAAAGGAATTCCTCCTGCTTTAAATAAGAGGTTTGCATAATTTACTATCACTCACTGTAGCAATTTTAATTGTCCACTACAAACCTCCTATTATTATTAAGGCTGTTTTTTCAAAACCTATTGCACCTAATATTGCTGATAATAAACATGCCATAAAAAAACTATGATGACCTGTTAAAAAATGTATTTGTATTTTGTAAATCTTGCAACTAATAAGTTTACTACTAGTCCTACAATCAATATAAACATTGTTTCTTTTCCTAATATTTTTTGTGCCGTTGCTACAACTGCTTCATTATTTGGAACTACACCTGTTATATTAAAACCTTTTTCTATCATTTGTCCTAATGGTTCTAAATTTTTTACTATAAAGTCTGCCCCTGCACCTAACATTAAATATCCTAATATCGGTCCCAGAGTTCCTGTTAATAATTTATGAAATGGTTTCTTCAAAGCTATTAACCCTACACATGATACTATTCCTAATAAAATTGCTGGTTGTGACAATATTTCCATTAATATTTTAAAAATTTCCATTGTTACCTCCTTTTATTTTATTAATTCTCTAATTTCTTCTAATACATCTTCTTTAATTTTTTTCTTATTTGTATAACTTCTAATCAGGGCTATCCTCTTATTGTACTTATGTCAATAATGTGGACACATTTATCTTGTCTATTATGAAATTTTTTTCAAATATTCTTTAGGAGA
>NZ_JAMZGM010000278.1 GCF_024158605.1 Sebaldella sp. S0638
AAACTCCTGTACCTCATAATTTATCTTAGTCCTATACTTCTCTATATCAAATGCCTTAAACTGCTCTGGATACAATCTTTGACCTAAAGCTACCAATGTCGGACTTAATTTTATCGGAGCTATATGCCAATATTCCATAAAATCATCTATTGGCATACTCTCCCTCTGCTGATGATGTTTCCTGCATAAAGTCCAACCTCTCAACTGTAATCCGTCATCATATTTCCTTGCTCCTATAGTTCCCACCTTATCCGCATGATCATAATCCACTATCAGGTTATTCTCAAAATCATGCCTCTGACCACATACAACACACTTCTTATTCAGAAAACAGGCTACTACATAACTATAGAAGTCATTCACATATTTTCTGCACGGCTCTGTCTTCTTTGTTTTTTTATCCCATACATACAAATATATATTATTTCTCACAATTGCATGATTTATTATGAAATCTATAAACTTAGTTCCCGTTTCCATTGTGCAGGCATCCACTCGGTTCGGTGATGTACTAAACCATTCTTCTTCATACAATTCACAAAATTCCTCTTTCAAAAGGTCCTGCATTTCTGGCTGTTCATATCCTAGTATCTCTCCGTATTCTGTGGTCAGTACTTTTATCAGCTTCATCTGATCCATGCTCAGTCTTAACTGAGGAATTAATTTTACCGGTGTATTTACTAGTATTTCCTGCATCTTTTTTAACTCACTCGGTTTTGGAATCTCTTTTACACTCCAGTATATTCTTAATTCTTCTCCGTCATACTGAACTATCCCTGTTTTTAGTTCTTCCATATCAGAACCTTCTATCTTTTCTTATTTTTCCCGTAAGTCTTTCTCTTTTTCT
>NZ_JAMZGM010000279.1 GCF_024158605.1 Sebaldella sp. S0638
ATAAGGAGATGATGAGATGAATAACAAAGAAATAAGCAAAGAAGAAAGACTGGAAATTATAAGAGAAATGGTTGAGGAATGGGAAAACGAGGGAACAGACAGTATAGAAGACACCCTAGAAAGTGCATTTAAAATCAAAAACAACGAACTTGTAGAATTAGTTGAAACAGCTATGGGTTTTCTTGCTGAACTTGAATCGGTAAAAGATGAAATCGACGAAATAATGTGGGGTTATGAAGAAGTGCTTGACGAAGGATAAAACTCGAATAATTACAACCTTAGAAAAAAGCATTAGAGAATATACAATAAAGCGTGCGAGGGCATTAAGAGAAAGAGATTACGACAAAGTCCGTTTCTTAGATTGTCTTGAACGAGATGCTTGCATAATGTTAAATAGACTGAAATTACCAAATTAGAAAAAATACTGGTACACTTTTCAACCGGAAATAAAAAACCCCACCAAATGTGGGGCGAGAAATGAAACAAATTATTTATTAGCATTACTTTATACCCCGAAAATCTAAAAAGTCAATAAGGAGTAGATATGATTTTATACGAAATTGATGAATTTTGCAGTATCAATTTAGATACAATACAACTTATAGTCGTAGACGGCAGTTCTTTACTTTTCCATGCAACTACACAAGAAAACATTGCAATTGATGATTCTTTATACTGGAAAAAAGATTTTAGCACTCAGGAAGAGGCAAAACTAGAACTTAAAAAGTTAAATTCCATTTTCAAATGTTGGGAGTGGTAAATATGACACCAGAAGAAATCAAAGAAATAATATATAATGCTGACCTTGACTACTCTACCCTTAACATAAAA
>NZ_JAMZGM010000280.1 GCF_024158605.1 Sebaldella sp. S0638
GATAAAAAGATACAAAAAGTTCTCGAGACAGAGGATTTAAGTGTAGATGAGAAGAGGAAAAATATAATAACCATAGTTGAGCGACTGGGTGATTTTGAAGAGGAAAGTAATAAACTAGTGACACCAAGAGGCTTACTGAGTGAATGGTGGACTGACTTAGAGAAAAAAGAACTTGATGGAATCTATACGGGATATAGTGATCTTGATAAATATGTATTTCTTGAGAAAGGAAGTTTAATCACAATAGGAGCAAGACCGTCGATGGGAAAGACAGCCTTTGGCTTGAATTTAGCTTATAAAAATGCAGTAAAGCATAATGTTTTGTATGTAAATATAGAAATGAACACAAAACAGATAACGAACCGGATACTGGCCAGTATGTCAGGAGTACTTCTAAAGAAAATAAAAAAGACAAAAGGAGAAGTACTAACAGATGATGATATAGCTGCAATAAGTCGTAAAATGTCAATGTTTGAGAAATTGAAACTAGGGATATTGGACTGCAAGAATAATAAATTTGAGATAATAGTTCAGGGAATAAAAAAGGCACATGAAAAAACTCCTTTATCCCTGATAGTAATAGATTACCTGACTTTAATGCAGGCAAAAGGATATTCAACCAAAAATATAGAAGTAGAGGAAATGGCTAATAGATTAAAGGCATTAGCAAAGGAGCTTGATACCTGTATTGTGGTCTTAGCTCAATTAAATCGGGCGGTAGAAAAACGAGCAGACACAAGACCAATACTAATGGATTTAAGAGATTCAGGAGGAATAGAGCAGGCGAGTAATGTGGTGATGTTTCTCCACAGGGAAGATTATTAC
>NZ_JAMZGM010000281.1 GCF_024158605.1 Sebaldella sp. S0638
ATAGATAAATCAATATATGAAAAACAAATCTTTTATTATATCAGATTTAATTTACAGACTTTCTTGCACACTCCCGTCTTTTAAAATTATCATTGAATATATCTTTGACTTTAAAAGAAGGAAGTTTAAAATGAAACTGTTTTTTCTCCCTTTTCTCCTTTTGTTTTTTACCCTTCTTTTTATTCTCCTTCTTAATTGCTAATTTGTTCCTTTTGATAATACTCTCCACATCCGTGAATGCACTCTCCTTCTTTTTCATTTTCTTCTCCTTCATACTTATTAAAATTTCCGGTAATGTATCAACATTATAATTCATTATAAATTATTCAACTGTTTTTTTCAAATAAATTGAAATATTTTTATACTTAAAAAGAACCCTTTCAGGTTCTCACTATGTTTTATTTAATCGATTTACAGCTTTTTTCTCTTTATTTATCACACACCGGGGAACATATTAACAAATTCAATACTAAAATCAGAACCCGAATTCACAAATTCAACGGTAAAATCAGGAAAAACATCTACGAATTCCCATTTTCCACAGGAATCAGCAAACATATTCACTTTTTCTACCTTAAGATCCGGGATACTATTAACAACTTCTACTCTGAAATCTGCCATAGATGACACTACTTTCACTTTTCCGTATAATCTTTTTCCATTTAATGTGCAATCCCCGCCAATACTTCCAGAAAAAATCACTGTCCCAAACAATAAAAATATAAGAACTCTTTTCACATATACCTCCTTGTATAATATGTTTGTAGTTAAAAAAGCTAAATTAACTACTTAAAATCTTTGTTACTTTATGTAATAA
>NZ_JAMZGM010000282.1 GCF_024158605.1 Sebaldella sp. S0638
GCTTGCCTTTTAGGCGAATGGGTTAATTTAAATAACGATTCTGACAGTCTAATTGAAGGCAAAAGTCCATACATCTGGTATGAAGAAGGAGCCGATGTTTATTCACCTGAAAAACGGAATAAATATGGGACATATTATGAATTAGATTATGTTCATATTTATTTCAAAGGCAAAGACTACAGAATCAATCCCATTTTTATTCAAATTGTCACAGACTAAATTCGTTTTTTACTTTTTCAAAATTCTCATTGTCGGTGAGCTCCAGCTTATCGGCAATTATTTTTGTCTCCACATAGAAATATTTCTCTACTATCAATTTGACTTTGTCCCATTCTTTCTGATTCAGCCCTTTCAGGTTATTAATTGCGTTATTTATTTTCACTTTATCCATTTTTTACTCACCCTTTCTTTGTGTATATTCCTTTTTTCAATATCGCAGAATGTTTATATGCATTCGACATGTTTCCCAGTATTATTTCTCTAAACTCATACTCTGTAATCTCATGTTCTTCAAGCAGTGCTAATACTTCATCTGTTAACCAACACAGCTTTTCTGCTCTCTCTTTACTCATAATCCTTCACCTCTCTTTCTCTATGAAGTTTTTTTGGTATCTTTTACAGATGTTCTCTTAATTTCTTAAGGTCTCTGTCTATTTTCTGTAACATCAGCCCTTTTCTCCACTGTTCCTCAGGAGTAACTGCAACCATAGAATTTACTTCATCAAATCTAGTGTTTAACTGGTTTAGTTTACTTGTTAGTTTTTCTATATCCATAGGTCATCTCTCCTTTCGGGTTTTATGAAGTTTTTT
>NZ_JAMZGM010000283.1 GCF_024158605.1 Sebaldella sp. S0638
GGTTTATTACTCCTTACCAGGCTAGATTCAATTTCTTTGGATCCTAATGTTCCCATTTTGCTTGACCATTACAATCAGACTAAAAAAGTGATAAGAGCATTTCAATATCACTTTAGACCCAAAAAATATGATGGGACTATGGATAATGAGACATATTCAATTTTGAAGTTACTTAATAATAAATACGAAAATAACTAATAAATAGACATCTGAATTTAAAATCTAAAAAATGGAGGTAAAATATGAAAAAATTAATTTTATTATTATTGTTGCCATTATTATCATTATCAGCTATAAAAGACGATATTTATCCAAAAGCTGAAAAAGAAATGGAAAAACATACAATAATATTGGAGGAAAAAGAAAAAGAAGAAAATTATATGGTAAAATTAAAATTTGGAAGAGAGAAATTGCTGGACTGTAATAATTATTTTTTACTGGGAGGAAAAATAGAAGAAAAAATACTTGAGGGTTATGGTTACAACTATTATATTTTCAATGGAAAAGACGAAATGGGATCAACAAAAATGGGATGCTCAGTAAATACCAAAACTCAAAAAGATGTATTTTACAATGTAGAAGAAATAATTCGTTATAATAGTAAATTACCAGTAGTAATTTATGCTCCAAAAGGAGTATTCGTAGATTATGCTGTCTATGAAAAAATAGCAGGGAAAAAAATAAAATAACAAAAAATGCACCTTTTTTAGATTAAGGTGTATTTTAATAGAGCCTGTGATAAAAAGTCTGTAAATAAAAAAATCTTTTTATGATAAACTAAAAACAGGAGGACTTTATTATG
>NZ_JAMZGM010000284.1 GCF_024158605.1 Sebaldella sp. S0638
AGTTTGACAAACACTGGGAAATTGGCTTCAAACAGTAAAATAGACTTGAATAATTCATCAGTAATAAATAGAAATACAATGGAATCGACAACAATAAATCTACGGAATTTATTTTCTTATGATAATAGTACAGGAACAATTAAAGGAAATAATATAACTCTGACATCAGCAGGAAATTTATTGCTTGAAGGAAAAATACAAGGAATAGAAAATCTCTTAATATCAGGAGTGGATATAGTAAATAACGGTAATACTATAAGTTCAGGATTGTTGAGATTATCAGGAAGAGATATAACGAATAATTTGACGATATCCGCAAGTAATGTAGAATTGCTGGCAACAGGAAATATCTTGAATAATGATGGTTCATTGATAGAAGGAGAGACAGGGAAATTATCAGGAAATAATATAACAAATAAAGATTTGATAATATTTCTTGATAAACTCGATATAGAAGGGGCAAAGCTTATAAATAAAGAAGCTTCTGTTTATAGTGATAATGAGCTTAATATAAAAACAGGTGATGTAGATAATACAGATGGTGAGATAGTAGGGCAAACGACACTTAATATAACAGGATTTAATCTTTTGGATAATACAAGAGGAATAATAGACAGCAGAGGGAATATTTTATTAAGCGGGAATAAACTTCTGAATAATGGAGAAGTCTCAGGACAATACAGACTTTACTGGAAAACATGGGATGGTCAGTATATTTATGATGATGTATGGAGAGAGCTTAATGATGAATATATGCAAAATGGCGGAAAGGTATA
>NZ_JAMZGM010000285.1 GCF_024158605.1 Sebaldella sp. S0638
AACCTTAGTTCATATGTAAATAGACTGGAAGCCGTCAGAAAACATTTACATGATTTAGAAAAACTGGCTGACCAGAAAAGAATTAACCTTAAGTGGGAGAAAATCAGAGAACTTAAAAAAGTCCTTGTCAAATCTCTTGTTAACAAAGACCTCGAACAGTTTATTGATGATTATGATAAATGGGAAACCAAAGGTTGTAAAATGAACACTATTGAAGCTGACATTCAGGAACAAATAAACAGCCTAAATTCTAAATATAATAGCATTGACCTAGTGCTTAAGGGTGTGAATAAAAATATTGAAAATAAGATAAAAATTGAGGATATTATTCATATGTTTGGTGAAAATCAGGAACATATCCTTGGATATATTTCTGAAAAAGAAAAAGATATTATAGAAACTGAAGATAAAATGAGAAAAAAAGCTGAAGAAGATAAGCAGAAAGCTGTCAAAGAGGCAGAAGAAAAAGCAATTAAAGAGACTGAGGAAAAATTAAAAGCACAGTCTAATAACGGTCATTCTCATTTCACGGTTACATCTACTCCCAAACCACCTGTTAATAATGAAAAAAAGAATAGTTACATTATTATTCAGGTAAACGGCTTAGAAAAAGTAATCGCCAAAGGACTACTTAAATACTGCCAAGATAATGAAATAAATTTTGAATTCGAGGAGAGATAAATATGGCTACTATTAAAAATAATGACAATTTACCTGCTAAGGAACTTAATATTAAAGACCTTCTACATCAAAATGTTATAAAAAAGAGATT
>NZ_JAMZGM010000286.1 GCF_024158605.1 Sebaldella sp. S0638
TTTTTCTTATATTCTTTTGAAGTATTGGCAAAATACAGCTGTTCATTTAATTTCTTTATTTCCTGTGTATATTGTTCAACTGCTCCCTTATCTCCCAGAGTTCTTGCTAAATCCCTTGATGTTTCTTTTATTTTTATAAATGATTGTAATACTTCGGCATTTGACCAGTCCAGGGCATCTCTAAAATCTATTATTTTTGTTATTTCGAGTTTATCTAGTTCACTTCTGGCATTCTTTATTTTCCCAGCAAGTTCCTGACTGTTTATGCTAAATTCTTTTATCTGTTTATTAAGGCTTTCAAGCATCTGCTCCCATTTATCTTTCTCTGGCTTCTTTTCTTTACTGCCTTTGTTTTTCTTACTTCCTCCACCTGTTTTATTGTAATCTCCAAGATTTGGCTTACTTATATTTTTACTCAAACCTCTTATGGCATTTTCCAAATCAGATACATTTTTCTCCCCTTCATTTACAACTACTCCATTTTGAGCACTTCTCTGGACTATGTTATACATTCCATTTAGTCCTCTTGAGATTGCCGTATGAAGTTCGCTTCCCATTATTGTGATATGGTCATTTGTTTCTAGAAACCCCTGTATAATATCCATTGATAGGGATTCCTTAGTTCCGTCTATTCTTCCTACTATATCCCCTTTAGCATTCCTTACTAATCCCGATATCTTGCCTGATTCTTCCGATACTTTTGCGTGAACATTGGTTAGACTGTTTGTCAGTTCGTCCTTTTTCATTAAGCTGTCTATTTTGCCGTCTAT
>NZ_JAMZGM010000287.1 GCF_024158605.1 Sebaldella sp. S0638
ACTCCCCGTAACAGCGATTCTATGGCTGTATTTACATGGATATCATTATACATATTATTTAAAGCTTCTAGGTCTATATCCTCATTTAAGGATAAATTTGTGCTTCCTATTTCAAATAGTCTTAAGGATATCTGCCGGAGGACCGCTGGCGCTCTTACCGTTTGAGGACTTTTCGCTTTTTTCTTACTCATTTACCTTCTCCTTCCCAGTAATCTTGATATTGCTACTCCTCTTTTTCTTGGTTCATATTTCAGTAGCTGATTTGCTATAGCTAAGGCTACCGCTAAATCTTTTCCGTTTACATTTACTTTCCCGTCTTCTTTTTGCACTGTCATCATCTGATCTATTATTCTTTTATCAAGTATTATTAAATCTTCATTCCTGTGAGCAGTATCCAATTCATCCAGCATCAGAAACTTTGACTGTGCTGTGGTTTCCCATCCTAATTTCTCTGTTTCTTCTTTGGTTTTTGTGTTGTATCTTATCATATGAAACAGATTCTCATATTCAAGTGTTTTCTCTAATGTATTTAGTGTACTGTGACCATGATTATTTCTCTCTACTCCTAGTAAGGCATTATTATATTCTGATGCATATTTATACAGAATATTTCCATGTTCATCCGGTTTTACTGTATACTCTGCTGTTACTACTGTCTTTTTAGTTTCCCTGTCTATTATTACAAAGGTTGACTTATCTCCTTCTTCCAGTCCTTCTGCCACATCACTTCCTACTACATATTCATGACCTTTTACCGGATATTCATATAT
>NZ_JAMZGM010000288.1 GCF_024158605.1 Sebaldella sp. S0638
GTATTTCTAACCTGATGTACTATGCATCTTTGGTATTCTGTATTGGGAAATGCAGTATTCACAGCTTCTTGTATTCCTGTAAGACCGTCAGCACATAATATTAGTATATCCTTTACTTCCCTGTCTTTTAGTTCATTAAGTAATGAAAGCCAGTATTTGGAGCTTTCATTTTCACCGATGCTTATAGTAAGGACTTCTTTTCTTCCTTCATGATTTATTCCCAAGATAACATAAGCTGCTACTTTTTTAATAATATTATTTTCCCGTACTGAGAAATGAACGGCATCTATAAATACTATAGGATAAACATTGGATAAAGGTCTTTTTTGCCAGTCCTCAATTTCAGGGAGTAATTTATTTGTGACAGATGAAATCAATGATTCACTGACCTCAAAACCATAAATATCATCAATCTGTTCTGAAATTTGTCTTGTGGTCATACCTTTGGCATACATTCTGATAATCTTATTTTCTATTTCTGATATATCTTTTGTTCTCTTTGGCACTATTTTAGGTTCAAATGAAGATTCTCTATCCTGCGGTACCATTATTTCCATTTCACCGCTATGTGAACGGAGTGTTTTAGATTTCTTTCCATTCCTGCTATTCTCATTATCACTTCTCTCATATGAAGAATATCCAAGATGCTCATCCATCTCAGCTTCAAGCATATTTTGTATAGTCCCTCCAAGCAAGTCTTTTAATGCTTCTTGAATATCCTTGGTATCTTTGATATCATACATTTCTATCATTTGGGCTATCAA
>NZ_JAMZGM010000289.1 GCF_024158605.1 Sebaldella sp. S0638
TCATCATACATGGCTTTTATGTCATCAATAGTATTAAATCCACTAAAGTCTATATTTATTCCATTTTTTACATATTTTAGCTGTTCTGCGAGTTTTATATTGAAATCTTCCAGTACCTTTTTATTTTCTGCTGTTAAAACCCCTGTTACTTCTCCGTCTTTTTTAGTAGAAGCTACTGTTATATTTGGATTCCCAAGGCTGTATTCTATCTGTTCCTTTTTCGCATAAGCATTGTCTAATAGCTTTTGCCATCTACCTATATCATTTTTATACTTTTCCTCTTGAGATGTTTTTAGACTTTCTGGTAGCCTTTCTAACTCTGTACTTAATCTATTTAAAACTTTTTGATTTTCTACTATTTCCGAATTTATGAATATTAATTCTTTTTGTAACTCTTCTGTGCTCTTATCCAGTTTTTCTATACTTTTTACCGGATTTTCCGTTTTTTCTTCTTTTGTTTCTGTTGACTGCAGTGTATTTTTCTTTAATTGTTCTATCCTTTTAGTAAGTCCGTATATGGACTTTGCTATTGTTTCTGAACTATTTTTATATACATCTGCTATTTGTTTATCTATTTCGCTCTGGTCTGTTCCTAATAGCTCGCCCATTGCCCTTATTTCTTTTATCTGATCTATTACATTATTTTGGTTTTTTTCTCTTATTAAGGCTTCTTTTTCCATTACTGATGCTAGTTTTTTATTGGTTAGACCCAATTTATCAAATGTATCTTCTATTCCTTCTAACAGCTTTATCTGTTTAT
>NZ_JAMZGM010000290.1 GCF_024158605.1 Sebaldella sp. S0638
TTTTTATCATGTTCTTTCATGAATTCCTGTACTTTAGCTTTATCCTCTGCTTCTTTTGTTATTCTTGCCGTGATTTCCTGTTCCAGTTCCTCCGGTGTTTTCGGCTTTAACTTTTCCGCTACTGTTATATTGAGTCTTTCTGCCTGTGCTTCTATTTCTGTTTTTGTTAATGTATCCAATACTTCTTTTCTATCCATTTTTTTATCTTCTCCTTTTTCTTTTTTTGGCGGTTTATCTTCTACTATTTCACTAAATTCAAGTAATATCGGCTGTTTTGAAAATTCTGCTCCTGATATTGCCGGCTGTATTCCTACGGGTAATATTGCCACTCTTGTTAGTTTCCCTTCCGGTATTTCTACTGATACTCCTTTTAATATCCCGTCTTCATAGTAGCCTTTCCCTTTTTCATTGAAATTTACATCGGCATATACTTCTGATTTATGACCTTTATCCACTATTTCTATATTACTGAAATCTCCTAGTTCCACTGCTTCCTTATCTTCTGTCCACTGACTCGTATGGGAAAATATCCCTTGTACATTATCTTTTATATTCCCAAATATATTCTTTACTCGTTCCTTATTAAATATTCCTTGCGGATACATTCCTGTTTCAAATATCTTTATTCTTTTTTTCACACTCTCACCTCGTTTCCTATCTTAACTGACCTTTCTTCCATTTTATTATCCAATCCTTATACTTTATCCTCTGACCTCTATTTAAGCCCATAAATCGTCGCTGTGGGATATTCCTTTT
>NZ_JAMZGM010000291.1 GCF_024158605.1 Sebaldella sp. S0638
CTGTCTATTTTGTGATACTCATTTTTTTATTTAAAAATTCTTCTTTTTTTCCTTGACATTTTATAACTGGTCTAATTAAAATTTTAGTTATTATGTACACAGTAAATTATACCAAAAAAACAATATAAATAATCATAGAAAAAACTTAGAAGAAAAAAAGTGCAGAAAGATTAATTATGGTAAACTTATTAATTAAGGCAAAAAAACGAAATTTTCATATATAAGGTAAGAATTATAATAAATAAAAATAAAAATCAAACAGATAAATTTTGGTATATAAATGATAAAAGTATGATTTATAAAATTTTTTCATTATATTATGGAAATTTTTTTGGGAAAAACAGAAAAAAATTCAAAAAAAACAGTGCTCATTTGTATAGAGAAATTGCACTAAAGAATAAAAAACTCATTTTTTTTGTAAAAAAACTTGAGAAAAAAAGCCTTTGTTTTCAAGGGTTTGACAAGACAGGCGAAAAAAAAGTAAAAAAATATCAAAAATATTGTTGACGAAAGTTTTTTTTTATGATATTATCTAATTCGTCTTGAGAGGATATGAAAAACAGCTTGAAAACAAGCACCTCAACTATGCGCCCTTCGTCTAGTGGTCAGGACCTCGGGTTTTCATCCCGGTAACAGGGGTTCGATCCCCCTAGGGCGTACCAAACTTTAATCCTTAAGGTCGCTTAGCTCAGTTGGGAGAGCACCTGCCTTACAAGCAGGGGGTCACTGGTTCGAGCCCAGTAGCGACCACC
>NZ_JAMZGM010000292.1 GCF_024158605.1 Sebaldella sp. S0638
GGCTTTGTTACTGTTGATTCAAGATAATTTAGGATATTTCCATACTTTAGTTTATAGTCAACAATATTAGTATCCTTTTGATTTAACAGACTTGTTATTTTTAATTTTCCTTCGCGGGTTACCCAGATATCCCCTACTACTGACCGGACTAATTCTGCAAGTTCTTCCATTATACTTTTATCTTTTTCAAATTTTGCGACTGGTATTATTATGTAATCCCCAAGAGTATGCTTCATTTCTTCTATTTCTATGTCACTATCTTCAAATCCTAATTCTTTGGCCAGTTTATACATTAGTGATAAATTCTTTGCTCCTGAATGGTAAACATAATGTCCCTGAAATACGTAATCCTTATCGAATCTCTTTTTAAAGCCTATGGATGTTTTATCCTCCAGTTTTAACTTTATATATGTCCTCAGATGTTCACGCCTTACTACAGGCTCTGCTACTATTCCAACAAACAAAAGCAATTCTTCTCCGTCAAACAGATCTATCACATGAATTTCATCATTTAAATTTATGATATTATTTTCATAACTATCCTTAAAATCATTAAACAACATATCATATACATCAAAAGTCTTATCACTATCTGAGAAATATATTATTTCTTTTTCTGCTGACTTTTCCGTTTCTGGTTTTAAGAAGGTAAGGTCTAGGGTATTGGCTGCTATACTTTGTGTTTCATTTTCAAGAAATTTTGATATTTCCAAAGTATCATTATCCAGATACTCCGATATATC